>DATMNS010000233.1:0-2229 GCA_035568735.1 Chthoniobacterales bacterium
GAACAGCATTGATGGCCGCGGTTTCGGCCAGTTCGCGCGGCACGATCTTGTCGAGCGTGTCGGCTGCGGTGTGATGGTAGTTGAAATAGAAACGGCTATCCTGAATCGGGCTGAAATTCGGGACGCCGAGCTTCGCCAGAGGATCGATGTCGGATCCGGCTTCGTCTTTCACGGCGAGCAGGCCGGCTCCGGAATTTTCCAGCACTCCCGCAACTGGCACGAGGAACGATTTCAGCTCCGGTCGGCCGACCAGATTGATCCCAAGCGGATGATCGGTCCCCAAATCGGTTTCGATTGCCGCAAAATGGTTCGCGATCTCGCCGGCGTGTTCCTGGGCGTAGGTCTTGCCGCCGCGCGAACCGTTTTCTTCATTCATCCAGGCGATGACGCGGATCGTCCGGCGCGGGTGGAGGCCGAGTTGTCTGACGAGGTTCGGCACTTGCATCGCGACCGCGACGCCCGCGCCATCGTCGATCGCGCCGGTGCCGAGATCCCAGGAATCGAGGTGGCCCGAGACAATGATGACCTGCTCCGGATGTTCGGTTCCTTTCAAATCACCGATCACGTTGTAGCTCAGCGCATCGGGCAGTTCTTGCGGAGTGAGGACGAGGTGCATTCGCACCGGTCCTTGCGGCGCCAGCGCCGCGATCAGGTCGGCGTCTTCTTCTGTTACCGCGGCCGCGGGAATTTTCGGCGCGTCCGTCGCATAATGGGTCGCGCCCGTATGTGGGAGGCGGTACGCCGCGCCGCCGACCGAACGAACGAGTGCCGCCACCGCGCCAAGTCGGGCGGCTGCGCTCGGGGCGTCGCTGCGGTAAACGACCGCCTCGCCATAAGCTTCGCCGCCGTGTCCTTCGGCGGCCATTTGTCTATCGAAGGCGTGGTTGAAAACGATAATTTTGCCGTTGACCTTCTCTTTGCCTAACGAAGCGAGTTCCTCGAAATCGCGCACCACGACGACCTCCGCGGTGAGACCCGTCGCCGGCGTCGCCACGCTGCCGCCAAGGGCGGTGAGGACAATTTTCTGAGTCGTCTTCGGCGCCTGCCCCGGGAACTGGACGAGCGCTGCCGTCTCTTCGCCGCGCACCCAATGCGGGACCATCACCTTCTCCAGTTGGACCTCCAGACCGAGCGCCTTCAGTTCGCCGGCGACATACTCAACCGCCTTTTGCGCCTGGGCCGAGCCGCTCAGCCGCGGGCCGATGTTGTCTGCGAGGTGCGCCACCTGCCGATAGGCGTAGTCGCTCACGAGGGCGGCCTGCTGCAATTGCTTCAACTCCGCGAGCGTCTGCGCCGAGTAGAGAACCGGGGCCGGAGAGGGCGTCGGCGTCGCGGGAGTCGGAGAGGGCGTCGCCGCAGCGGACGACAAACCGATGAGCATAAGCAAGCCGGCAAGCCCCGGGCGGCAGGAAGGTTTGGACATGCCGCATTCTGCCGAGAAACCCCGCAATCTCAATCTCCTTGCTGGAGGCGGGTCGAATGATCGATCTCTGATTGGCGACAAGCACTCGTTCTCGTTTATCTTGGCCCCGACCCGCTATTCTATGCCTAACGACACCCTCGTTTCACTCGATCTGCCCGGCCTGGCCAAACTCCGCAGCGGTAAGGTGCGAGAAGTTTTCGACCTCGGCGAGACCTTGCTTTTCGTCGCCACCGACCGCCTCTCCGCGTTCGACGTGATTCTGCCCGACCCGATCCCGGACAAAGGCGCGATCCTGAACCAAATCTCCGCTTTCTGGTTCGAGCGTATTCAACTCGCGCCAAATCATTTTGTCACCGCCGACTTTGCCAGGTTTCCGATCGAGTTGCAGCCGTTGCGGGAGCAACTGGCGGGGCGCTCGATGATCGTGCGTAAGACCAAACCGTTGCCGGTCGAATGCGTCGTGCGTGGTTATCTCGCCGGCTCCGGCTGGAAGGACTATCAGGCGACAGGCAGCGTCTGCGGGCACAAACTTCCATCTGGCCTGGCACTGGGCGCGGAGTTACCGAAGCCCATTTTCACGCCTTCGACCAAGAACGAGTCCGGCCACGATCTCAACATCGACTGGGCGCAATGCTGCGCGATGATGGGCGAGCCCGCGGCGGAGAAGGTGCGCGCTTGGAGTTTGCAAATTTACGGTGCGGGCAAAGAGCACGCCGTTGCCTGCGGGATCATCGTTGCGGATACGAAGTTCGAGTTTGGTCTTATCGGCGATGAACTGCTCTTGATCGACGAATGTTTAACCCCTG
>DATMNS010000234.1:0-3216 GCA_035568735.1 Chthoniobacterales bacterium
AGGACGATCAGCGGTTGGTTGTCCGGCCGCGTCCGCAGCTCCTCGACCCGCTCTTCCGTCGTTTCGTCTCCGACCTGGAAGGTCGCAGCCGACGCGCGGACGTAGTGGTTGTAGATCGCGTTGATCGCTTCCGCGTCAGCGACGGTGGCGAGGCGGGGTTGTGTCGTTTTTGTCACCGGGTATTCGCCGTTGCGCGGACGTCCTCGCACCATCGCTCGATCTTCGTGCGAATGTCGTCCCGGATGACGCGGACGGCGGCGAGCTTCTCCTCGGGTGTTCCAGTCAGGACGGAAGGATCAGGAAAACCCCAGTGCAGGCGCGTCGCCGGCCCGGGAAAGATCGGACATTTTTCCGCGCTCGATTCATCGCAGACCGTGATGACGTAGGCGAACAACTGGCCGGACTTCCAGACATCAAAAACGGCCTGGGTTCCTTTTTGCGAAATGTCGAGGCCCACTTCCGCCATCGCTTTGACTGCAAGCGGGTTGAGCGCTCCCGGTTCGAGCCCGGCGCTCTGTGCTTCGAATTCCTCGCCGCAGATTTCATTCAACCACGCTTCCGCCATCTGGCTCCGGGCGCTGTTGTGGATGCAGATAAAAAGGACGCGCTTTTTCATGGGATTATGGCTGGATGGTTACTTTGCGAAAATGCCGGCCGGTGCAGAGCAACTTGACTGGAGCTGGGCCAAACGTTGCCGGTCCTTCTTGAAAACCGGATCGGACGACGCGCAATTCTGGAGACACTTCAAATTCGTTTCCAGCTCGGACGAAAGCGTGGCCGGCAGTGAATAAATGATCCAGTTTCCGTTCCGCTTCGTTTGCACGAGGCCGCGGCGGCGGAGATAGGCGAGATGTTTGGAGATTTTCACCTGCGGCTCGCGCAGGGCATCCTGGAAGTGACAGACGCACAACGGCGATTGCGCGAGCAAATGCAGAATGCGCAGCCGGGTCGGCTCGCAGAAACACTGGTAGATCTGGACCAGCTTCATCCCCTAACAACAGGCGGTGGTGCCGGTCGTGTGGGCTGGTGCGCAGCCGCATTTTTGCCGGGCGAGGCAGTCGGTGTGTTTGCTTTCGAGCTGGAATTCGAGTCGGTCGCCCACCACGCGGCCAGCCGCGATCGGATATTGCGAGACCACGCAGCAATCCCATTCCACTTCCACCTCGAGATCATCGTTAGGCAAAACGGTCCGACCGAGGTCGAGAATGTCGGCGAAGCGTTTCGCATTGAGTCGATGGTCGAAATCGTCCGCCACATACGTCTGCAGGACGCAGGCCTCGCGCGCGCGGAAAGTGCCGCCGCAATCGACAAATTTTTTCACGACGTGTCCGACCTCGGTAAGATGGAAATGCGCCGGGATCTGTGCGCCATGCGGCAGAATGAAACGCGGAAGGCAATCGGGATGCGCGCGGAGGAGAGACTGCAGGCTGTTTAATTTCATCCCGGCGAGTCTATATGCTCATAGAAGCATGTAGTCAACCGCCTCGGTTTCCGCTGAGTAATCAATTCAGGCGCAGGTGACGCAGGCGGAGCGCGTTCGTGATCACGGAAACCGAACTCAGGCTCATCGCCGCGCCGGCGATCATCGGGCTGAGGAGAATTCCGAACCACGGATAGAGAATGCCGGCCGCAATTGGTATGCCTAACGAATTGTAAACAAAGGCGAAGAAAAGGTTCTGCCGGATGTTGCGCATCAGCGCGCGGCTCAGTCGAATTGCTTTCTCGATTCCGCGCAGGTCGCCTTGCAGGAGGGTGATCCCGGCGCTCTCCATCGCCACGTCGGTGCCGGTGCCCATCGCGATTCCGACATCGGCGGCCGCCAGGGCCGGCGCGTCATTGATCCCGTCGCCCGCCATCGCAACCACCTCTCCGCCCTCGCGGAGATGACGGACGCGATCGTTCTTGTGCTGCGGTTCAACGCCGGCTTCCACTTCGTCGATCCCGAGCTGATCGGCGACGCGGCGCGCGGTGCTTTCGTTGTCACCGGTCAGCATGATGATTTTGATCCCGAGTTTGTGGAGCGCTTCGATCGCACCCGGAGTCGAGTCCTTGATTGGATCGGCGATCGCGATGAGGCCGGCGGCGCGACCATCGATCGCGACGAAGACGACGCTGTTCCCTTCCTCCTGGAGTCTGGCCGCGTCCCGCTCGAGTTGATCCACTCCGCTTACTTTCGCGTCACGCAGAAACTGCGCCTTGCCGACGAGCACGCGCCGGCCGCCGACCAGACCGTTCACGCCGCCGCCGGTCACCGATTGGAAATTCCGTAACTCAGGCGTCCCGCCTGACGCGTCCTGCCGGCGTCCCGCCGGCTGATTCTGCGACCGGGCTGGAAGCCCGCGCGACGGATCAGGCGGGACGCCTGAGTTACGGGCCGCGACGATCGCGGCGGCGAGCGGATGTTCGCTCCGGCTTTCAACCGCCGCCGCCAGGGCCAGCAACTCCTCCGCCGAGATTGAGTCGTTAGGCAAGATTTCCGTCACGGCCGGCCGGCCTTGCGTGAGCGTGCCGGTCTTGTCGACGACCAGTGTCCGCACTTTTTCCATTCGCTCGATCGCTTCCGCCTTTTTGATCAGGACACCGGCTTGCGCGCCGCGGCCGACCCCGACCATGACCGACATCGGTGTCGCAAGGCCAAGCGCGCAGGGGCAGGCGATGATCAGAACCGCGACCGCGTTCACGATCGCGTGGGCAAACCGCGGCTCGGGTCCGACAAGCCACCAGACGAAAAATGTGAGGACCGCGCTGGCGATGACCGCCGGGACAAACCACGCCGCGACTTTGTCGGCCAGGCCCTGGATCGGCGCGCGGCTGCGTTGGGCTTGCCCGACCATCTCGACGATTTGCGCGAGGACAGTGTCGCGGCCGACGCGCTCCGCTTCGATCAGCAGGCTGCCGGTTTGGTTGACGGTGCCGCCAGTCACGCGGTCATCGGCCGCTTTCGTGACCGGCATCGACTCGCCCGTGAGCATCGATTCATCGATGCTCGTCCGGCCTTCGATCACCCGGCCATCAACCGGGATTTTCTCCCCGGGGCGCACGCGGAGGTGATCACCTTTTTTTATTTCGTCGAGCAGAACGTCGCGGTCCTCCCCGGCGCGCACGAGGCGCGCGGTGCTGGGCGCGAGGTCGAGCAGCGCGCGGATCGCGCTTCCTGTCCGACTGCGGGCGCGACCTTCCAGCACCTGGCCTAACAAGACCAGGACCGTGACCACG
>DATMNS010000235.1:0-5291 GCA_035568735.1 Chthoniobacterales bacterium
CCGACGACGTCGTCGCGCTCGCGGACCATCACGCGCCACCAGTAGTCCTTCAGGTTGCGCTTCAATTCCACCCCGAGCGGGCCGTAATCCCAGACGCCGTTCAGGCCGCCGTAGATTTCGCTCGCTTGGAAAATGAAACCGCGTCGCTTGCACAGGCTGACGATCTTTTCCATCCGCTGCGGATCGGGCTTAGCACTCACAGGTTAGACGCTGAATCTGGAAGCCAGGAAACCAGGAGTGATAACAACGGAAAAGAATCCTCCTGGCTTCCTGGTTTCCCGATGATTTCCGATCTATTGCGCGACCGTCACCTCGGTTTTGACCGAGTTGGCGATGAAACAGTTTTCGTGCGCGAAATGGTGCATCTCCTCGATGTCTTTCTCGGTCGGCTCGTGGTCGCCGGAGAATTTTAGTTTTGGGTGCAATTCGACCCGCGTGATGGCCAGTTTGCCGTCGGCGTTTTTCTCCATGTGGCCGACCGCTTCATCCACGTATTCGTCGAGCATGAATTTCTTCTTACAGGCCACCGCAAGGAAAGTGAGCATGTGGCAGCTGGAGAGCGAGGCAACAAACGCTTCCTCGGGGTCGACCAGCTTCGGGTTGCCCAGGTAAACCGGCGCAGCCGTGGCCGCCATTTCATGGCCGCCGTCGAAGCTCCAGGTGTGATCGCGATTGTAAGTTTTGTACTCGAAATCGGGCGTAGCGCGCTTCCAGGTGAGGGTCATTTTGTGTTCGGACATGCCTCTAGATATGTGCCCGACTGCAATTCGCAAGCGGCCGTGATTCCGTCCTTCGGTGGAACAAATCTTGCACTAAAGAAGCCGCTGGAACGCCTCCCGGGCAGGTAAAAACTGCCCCCGGGCCAGCCGGCTAGAAATGACCAACGAAGATCTGCAAGCACTCCTGACCGCCATGCTGGGAACTGGCGAGGGCGTGTCCGACTGCCTTTTTATCAACGGGAAACCGCCGCTCGTCGAGCGCCACGGCGCCTTGCACGAACTCCCCATGGAGGAGGCGGGCGCCACCTTGCAGCCCGCGCACATCGACGCGATGGCCGAACTGCTCATCGCCGGGAGCGAACGGTTGCGCTCGGACCTGGACACGACCGGTTCCTGCGACACCAGCTATGGACTCGAAGCGGTCGCCCGCTTTCGCGTCAACATTTACCGCCAGAACGGCCAGATCGGAATCGTCATGCGCAAGTTGCAATCGATCGTGCCAACAATCGAGTCGTTAGGCCTGCCGCCGATCTTCAGCGAAATCGTGAAGGAGAAGAACGGGATCATTTTCGTCACGGGCAGCACCGGTAGCGGCAAGACGACCACCCAGGCGGCGATGTTGAACGAGCTCAACCGGACGCAAAGCGTGCACATCGTCACGCTCGAGGATCCAATCGAGTTTCTCCACCCGCATGGCAAAGCGGTCTTCAGTCAACGTGAATTGGGCAAGGATTTTCCCGATTTTGCCACCGGCTTGCGGGCAGCGATGCGGCAGGCGCCCAAAGTGATCCTAATCGGTGAAATCCGCGACCGGGAAACAATGGAAATCGCCCTGACCGCCTCGGAAACGGGCCACCTCGTCTTCTGCACGCTGCACACGATCAATGCCGGTCAGAGCATCAACCGCATCCTCGGCCTCTTCACGACGGACGAGGAAAAACAAGTGCGCGAACGGCTGGCCGACACGCTGCGTTTCATCGTCAGTCAACGCCTCGTGAACAAGCTCGCGGGTGGCCGCCTTCTCGTCACAGAGATCATGGGCAGCAGCCTGCGCACGCGCGAAACGCTCCTCTACGGCGAAGGCGAGAACCGCACCTTCCAGGAAATCATCGAGGCGGGCAGCACGCTCGGCTGGCACAGCTTCGATCAATCCCTCATGCGCGCCTTCGAGGAGGACCTGATTTCCGAAGAGACCGCTTTCCTTTTCTGCACTCATAAAAACAAAATGCGCCGCGATCTCGAGATGGCGAAAAAAATGCGCTACCCGGTCGACGAAGAGCCATCCGGTTTAAAAATGGCCTCTCTCTAAGTATCAACATGAACACCTCCGATAATGACGACCGTTCCCGGCAGGAACTCCGCCTCGCCCAACTCGAAATCAAAGTTCTACGCGAGCAATTGCTCAAGTCGGCCCAGGAAGCGCAGCGCGCCCGGGACGAGTTGGAGGAGTTGACGAGGGAAATTGCGCCGACCACGCCCGCGAAGTCGGTCATCGTACCGATGACCCCGTCGCATGGATCGCCATCCGCCCCCCCGTGCAACGGGAAGCCGCGGGTCCTCTGTGTCGAGGACAGCGAGCCAAACTTCCGCTTGATCGAAAACGTCCTTCGGGAACGTCCCGGCACCGATCTCGTCTGGGCCGATACCGGCGAGCGAGGTCTCGAAATGGCTCGCGAACAAGCGCCGCATCTCGTTCTCCTCGACCTTGATCTGCCCGACATCCATGGCAGTCAGGTTCTCGAGCGCCTCCAGGCGCAGCCCGCAACAGCAGCCACACCCGTCATTGTGATCAGTGCCGATGCCACGCCGAGCCAAATCGAGCGGATGCTTTCGGCCGGCGCGCGCAATTACCTGACCAAGCCGTTCGATATTCGCCGCTTCCTTTGCATGTTCGACGAGATCTTCGCCGGCGCCTGAGAAGCGCGGCGAGCGAACTTTATTTGCCGCCGCGCTCCGCCAAGTCGATGGTGCGCGACCGATGGAATTGCGCCCCCTTGCCTGGAAGGTTCTCGCCGCAGGTCGTGGGCGGCGAATTCTGCTCGCGGTGGTGATTCTCGCGCTCCTCCTCGGGGGCGTGCTGCTGCGCCGCACTACCTGGGAGGAGACGACCCACCTGCGTTTCCAGCGCGACATCGTCAACGGTTTCTATTGGGGCAGCCAGACGGTGGCGTTGGGGCAGCGCTTGTCGCCCGGCGAGAACCCTGATTCCTGGAAGGCCTTTGCGCGCGGCTACGTTGGGCTATACGACCAGGTGGGCGACGACGCCTACGAAGGAAATTACGGACTGGACTATCCACCGCTGCGCCTGCTCGTGATGTCGATTTGGGCGAAGGAGGTGCGGGCGAAATTTCCCGGCGCCGAGGACGGCACGCCGGATTACGTGCGCCCGTTGCTGCACGTCAATCTGCTCTGCGAGATGGTGACCGCGGCCGGTATCTTCCTTCTCGTTAGGCGCGGATTGCGACGGGCCTCGGGCGCAACCGACTCGCCTCTTTTCCGGCGTGTCTCCCCGCGCCGGCGCGCCACGGTTTGCGGGCTCCTCGCGGCGAGCGTCGTCTGGTTGGATCCCTCGCTCATCCTCGACACGCATGCCTGGCCGCAATGGGATGTCTGGATCCTCCCGTTTTTCCTTTTTGCCGCCCTCGCCGCCCTGAAACGACGCTGGTTCTGGTGCGGTTGTCTCCTCGCTGCCGGAGGAATGTTGAAGGGGCAACTGCTCTTCGTGGCGCCGTTTTTTCTCTTCTGGCCCCTCTGGCAAAAGCGTTGGGTGCGCGCCTTGCGTCTGGTCGCTGGCTTCGCTTTCGCCTCCGCGTTGTTTGTCTTGCCCTGGCTGTTGCGCAACGCCAGTTCGTGGTGCCTGGTCGCGACCGTCGCCGGCCTGACGGCGGCGGTTCTCTTCCGGCGACACTCCCGGAATGCGGCCGCATGGACGGCCGGCGTCACCGCCGTGGCTGCCTTCATGGTCGGAGCCGTCAACGGCGGCAGCTTCGGCTGGCTGACGATCGGTTTCCTCTACGGCAGCGAACATTATCCCTATCTCTTCATCAGCTCCTGTTACAACCTCCCATCGCTCCTCGCCGATTGGGGTTGGTCTCTCAAGGCGCCGCTCTGGTCGCTTAACCTTGGCGCTCTCCATCTCTCGTTGACCTTGCAATGGGCTTTGCGCCTTTTCTATCTCCTTGCCCTCGTGCTTTGTGCGCTCGGCGCCGCCCGCCATGCGCGCCACCGCGAACCGCGCCTCTTGATCGCGCTGGCCGCGCCCTGGCTCCTGATGTTTGCCTTGCTCGCGCAAATGCACGAGCGCTATCTGCTCTGGGGCGCGGTGCTGAGCGCCGTCGCGCTCGGCGTGAGCTTGCGCCTGAGCGTGCTCCACTTCCTATTCACAGCGATGAGCGCGGCCATGATCACGCACGTGCTCCTGGTCGACAAAAAGCTCGATCCGACCCTGTGGGTGATCGATCTGCTCGAGCGAGTGCGCCCCTACGCATCGTGGCTCTTGCTCGGGTGCGTCGCGATCTGGGTTTGGGACACGTTTTCCAGCCGCCAGCCGAGCCTGCGCCTGCGACCCGTGTCCACTTTGCCCGACGAAGAGGTGGGCCTTCCGCTCGCGACCGCTGCCGAGAAAGTGTAAGCGAGCGGTTGTGGCCGGCGACGCAGGAGCAAAAAATTGCCGCGTCGCTTCCTCGGCTTGACTCCTCACTCCTCACTCGTCACTTATCGTTTCTGCAGATCGCGCGATTAGCTCAGTGGTAGAGCGCTTGCTTCACACGCAAGAAGTCGCAGGTTCGAACCCTGCATCGCGCACCATTCTCTGGTCGCATAAATTTTTTCAGGATTGCGCCTGCGATTGTTCTTGGCGATCGCAGTCGCGCACGCGCGGAACGATGCTCCACAGCCTCAGACAGAACTTGGCCGCCACCACCGGGGCTCTCCAACTACGACGAGGCTGGACTCGCCACTCGTCGTTTCAATCGCGCGGAACCCGCTGACATTTCGATCGATCCCCATAAAGTGTACAACCTGCCTGAGTTGATCGACTTCGCGGAGCGGACCAACCCCGAGACGCGAGTCGCCTGGGACCGCGCCGGCAGGCAGCCGCCGCGGTTGGCCTTGGCTTTGCCAAAGGGTAGTAACTGAGCAATTCCTCGCGCACGTCGGGAATCGGCGGTACTCTGTCCCGTACCAATCGACGCGGGCGAAAAGTGAAAAGCGACAACCTGAACATTCGATCTGAGCCGCCGCAAGGACCACTGAGCGATCTCGAGCGAAGTGAATTTTACCTGCGTGAAGGGGAACGATTGGCTCACATGGGGAGCTGGTCGCTGAGGGCCGATGGCATATTCGATTACTGGTCGCCGGAAACGTTCGTTCTCTTCGGTTTCGATCCATCGGAAGGCATTCCTACGCTCCCGAAATGGCTGACCGTTCTGCATCCTGACGATCGCGATCTCTTAGCCAAAACGATCGAGAGAATCTTTCACGAGAGCGTTCGCGTCGATGTGACGTATCGGGTTGACCATCCGAAACAGGGAAAACGGATCATGCACAGTACGGGAGAGCCAGTCGTCGAGG
>DATMNS010000236.1:0-20790 GCA_035568735.1 Chthoniobacterales bacterium
ATTCCAGCGGGCGCAAGGCGAGCGGGAGGCCGGTCGCTTCGCTAAAGACGCGTTCATAGTCGCGAAACAATTTCGAGCGCCGCAACGCATCGACCAACTCGCGGTTGGCGTTTGCTTCCCCTTCGTCGTTGCCAGTGCCAGCCATGATGGAACCGAAAGCAAGGTTCCTCCCCGGCGCAACTACGGGCAAGGGCTTTAGCTTTCTCATCGGCCGAAATTCTTACTGCGCGAGACTATAGGCGAGCGGGAAGAGTTCGAGATTGAGCGGCTTTTGCCGGCCGATAATCTCGCCTAACGACGTGACCGTGATCTCGGAACGCTGCATGCCGACGAGCACACCCTGCGAGCCAGCGAGCAGATGATCGGCGGCCGCCGCGCCGAGACGGGTGGCCAGAACACGATCGAAGGCGGTCGGGGCGCCGCCGCGCTGGACGTGCCCGAGCTTCGTCACCCGCAACTCGAACTGCAGCCGCTCGCGGTGCTCGGCAAAATAGGCGCCCAGCTTTTCGGCGTTATAGGCGGCGCCTTCCGCGACCACCACCAACGCGTGCGATTTGCCGCGCGCGTAGGCGCTGCGCAACTCGGCGGCGACCGATTCCGGATCGCGCGGCACCTCGGGAATCACAATCGCATCCGCGCCGCCGGCCAGGCCCGCCATGAGACCAAGATAGCCGCAGTTGCGCCCCATCGTTTCCACCAGGAAACCGCGCTGATGCGACAACGCCGTCACCTTTAAGCGGTCGATCGCCTCGAGCGCGATATTGAGCGCGGTGTCGACGCCGATCGAGACGTCCGTCCCGCAAAGATCGTTGTCGATGGTCGAAGCCACGCCAAGCACGGGAACGCCGAGCTGCGCGAGGGCGTGCGCGCCGGCCTGCGAGCCGTTACCGCCGATCACGACCAGGCCTTCGACGCTGTGTTTGCCTAACGACTCAACCGCCCGGGTGATTCCTTCCGCGGCGCGAAACTCCGCGCAGCGCGCGCTCCCCAGCATCGTCCCGCCAAGCTGCAGGATGCGCCCCACATCGCGCGGCCCGAGCGGGACGAAGTCGCCCGCGATCAATCCGGCGTAGCCGCGGCGCACGCCCATGACCTGCGCGCCGTGATAAAGCGCGCGCCGTGTTACGGCGCGGATCGCGGCGTTCATCCCGGGTGCGTCGCCGCCGCTGGTGAGAAGCGCGATGCGTTTCATAAGCGCGCCAAAAAACGACCGGACTTTCGCAAGGCATGCGTAGCAAAGCGGCGGATCGACTTCATAGTCTGAGACGTCATGGAACCAGGCACTTTACGCAGGCGAGCGCCGGCCGCGATTCACTTGAAAAGGATTCTGGTGCCGGTCGACTTCTCTGCCCCTTCAGAACAGGCGCTGCTTTGCGCGCGCCGCCTCGCGCAATTCTTCGGGGGCGAGATCACGCTCCTCCACGTCGTCCAGAAAATACCAGTCGCGCCTTTCCCCGAGGTGCCGCCTTATCTCGATTACGTCGAAGAGGATTTCGAGGAGGCGGAAAAAAATCTGCACGCGCTCGCCGTCGCGGAGGAGGCCGCCACTTCCCTTAAAATCCCGACGGTGGTTCGAACCGGCCTCCCGGCACACGAGATCGTCGAGGCGGCCCGGGAATTCGATTCCGACCTGATCGTGATCGCGACCCACGGTTATACCGGCTGGAAACACTTTTGCATCGGGAGCACGGCCGAGCGCGTGGTGCGGGCGGCGCCCTGCCCGGTTTTTGTTGTGCGCGAAAAGGAGCACGACTTAAATTGAACGCGCTTATGGATGAGCCCCTCCTCGAGCCGCTCGAGAGCCGGGTTGGATTGCACCCTTTTCTCGTTGGCCTGCGGCCGCATCACATCAAGCTGCTGGCCGATTGCGCGATGGTGAAGAGCTTCGATCCCGGCGAATATCTTTTCCGCCAGGGTGAATTTGCCAACCGCTTCTATTTGATCGAGCAAGGCCAGGTCCTGCTCGAGGCGCTCGACCACGAGGGCAACTGCGTCGTCGTCGAAGAGGTCGGCGCAGGCAAGCTGGTCGGCTGGTCGTGGCTCTTCCCGCCCTACATCTGGCATTTCGACGCGCGCGCGACCGAACCCACCACCGCGCTCTTTTTCTACGGCACGATCCTGCGCGAATATTGCGCGAAGGATCCGTCGTTAGGCTTCGAGCTTTTCAAGCGCATGAGCCAGGTAATGGTGGAGCGCTTGCAATCCGCCCGCACGCGGCTCCTCACCAGCCGCTCCAGCCGGGCCGCGGTCAAAGACTCCGGCAGAGGTCGCCGCGCCCTGCCGGTGGCCAAGACCAAAACGAGACGAACTAACGATCGCGCGTGAGAATCCGCGCGCTCACTGGCGGACTGCATTTCTGCTCGTCGCTTCTCGTCATCCTGGAGGGTTTGCCTAACGACCTAAAGGTCTCGCGCGATCTGATTGTCGCGTAGTTTCTGAGCCGGAGCACAGAAGGACCGATCCTGGAGCAGAGCAAATACCACATGCTCTCTCCGAGGGATTGAGCGCCCGCGCCCGCAACATTCCGTCCAAATGTCAAATGTATACGACCCCGTCCGCCACGCACAGAGGAGCTGTAGCCGCTTCGCTGTGCGAAGCGCGGGTATGTGTGTGGCAAGGCGGTTGTCGCGTCGTACCGCGTCGCCCACAGGGCGACGGCTACAGGAGGTGGATTTTGCTGGCCGCGCTAACCCGCAAGTTCATGACAGCCTCTCGAGGACGTAAAGTCAGCGCAGCGAGCCGCTTTGGTTTGGCGGAGAGCAAACTTTACGGGGATACTTCAGTCGTTAGATTGTGGGCCTGAAGGCGAGCGATCTGGTCACCATTTCCGCCCGTGCGGCCTAACGAAAAGCAAAAAAAACATCAGCGATCACATTCGGCTGCGCCTCAGTGAAGGCTCTTCGCTCCGCTCAGGATGACAGTCGTTCCGAATGATTCACATTCTCGACACCCAACATCTCGGGCGGCCCGGCATCATCGCCGCGACGGCGCTCGAGACGAACGATGGGATCGCGCTTTTCGACACCGGGGCGGACTCCGCTTTCACGAATATCTCCACCGCGATGCACGCAGCGGGATTTGCGCCTAACGACGTTCGCCACGTCTTCCTCAGCCATATTCATCTCGATCACGCGGGCGCGGCGTGGCGTTTCGCCGAGGCGGGCGCCACGATTCATGTCCATCCGCGAGGCGCGCGACACCTGATTGATCCAGCGCGGTTGATGGAATCGGCGACGCGCATCTTCGGCGATGAAATGGAGCTACTCTGGGGAGAAATGCGCCGGATCCCCGAGGAGCAAGTGCATATCACCAATGACGAGGTCGCGATCCGGGCCGGTCAATTTGCCGTGCGCTCGCTCGCCACTCCCGGGCACGCGTCGCACCATAATGTCTATCATTGGGACGACCACCTCTTTGGCGGCGATGTCGCCGGGGTGCGCCTCGACGGCGGGCCGCCCGTGCCGCCATTTGTTCCGCCCGAACTACAGGTGGAGTCGTGGCTCGAATCGATCGAGCGGATGCGTGCGCTCAGGGCGACGCGTCTTTACCTGCCGCATTTCGGTTTGGTCGAGGGCGACCTGGGCGGGCACTTCGACGCGCTCGCCGAACGGGTACAACGCTGGGCGATCTGGTTTCGCGATGAACTGCGTAAAGGGCGGACTGAATCCGAGCTGATCGCGGATTTCGCGCAATACGAAGCGCGTGACATTCTCGAATCGGGCGCGGCGGAGGAACGGGTGGCGGATTACGAACGCGCGGACCCAAGTTTCATGGCCGTGACGGCTTCCATTCGCTATTGGCAGAAGTATCATCCGGAAGCGATGGGAATTGGACGGGATTAACAGGATTGAACTGGATTAAGACAAGAAAAAATCCGAATGATCCCGTCTCGATTTCCCAAGCCTGATTAGCCGGACGTCAGGAGTCCCTGAAACCGTGGATCGCCCCGCAATGGATCCCATTCCGGCTCGACGCGTAGCGTACCGGGGGTCGGACCACCCGTTTGCCTAACGAGCGTTTCCAGCGCAGCCAGAGCTTGCTCACGCCGCCCGAGCTGCGCGTAGATCGCCGCCAGGTTGGTCGCGAGGAGCGGGCCATCGAGCGCATCCGCGGAAATCGGCAACAGTTGCACGGCGCGCTCGCCGGTGGCGATCGCCTCCTCCGCCCGGCCGAGCATGGTGTCGATCAACGCCCGCATGATGAGCACCTTCGGGTCGTTAGGCGATTCGACCGCTTCGGCCAGCACCGCCTCTTTGGCGGCAGCGAAGGCGCGCGCCGCCTCGTCTTCTTTCCCGTGACCGCGAGCGATCAGGCCGACATACCAGTCTCGCGGCACGGTATAATCATCGAGCGCACCGACGAATCCGCACAAGCCGACATCGTTATACTTGCACTCGGTGCAGGTGCCGAGGCGCCGCTCGGCCTCGTCGTAATCGCGTTCCATCAAGGCGAGCCGCACCGCGATCGTCGTGATCGCGCCACCCGGATCGAACTCCTGCGGAACCCGCCCCAAGGCCTCACGCAACGGTGTCGTGTCACCACGCTCACGCAGGGAAAGTTCCGCTCGCGCGACGGGAATCAGGTGCGCTTCCGGCGCGATCGACGCGATTTCTTCCAGCACGCGGTCAGCCTCCGCGTAGCGCCGCAAATAAGTGAGCGTCTCGGAGAGATTCCAGAGCGCGGAGATATTCCGCGGATCGAGTTGCCGGGCCCGTTCGAGATGGAGGAGCGACTCCGGCCAGCGCCCCCGCCGGCGCTCGATCATGCCGAGGGCGCTGGCCACGTCGGCTTCGTTAGGCAAAGCGCGTTGCGCGAGCGTCAGCTCGCGAATCGCCGCCTCGTAATCACGCGCCGAATAGTAATGATAAAAAGCAAGGGCGAGGTGTCCCTCGCCCATCTCCGGGCGCAGACGCAGGGCGGTCTCGGCGGCGGCTTTCGATTTCGCCAGACGCTCCCAACTCTTATCGTAGCCAAACCAGAAGAGCTCGCCGTGAATCCGCGAGGTGAGATAATGGGCGAGGGCAAACTGCGGATCGCGCGCCAACGCCTGCTCGAGTAAGGGCAGCGCTTTCTCGCCGTTCTCGCGCGGATCGCCTATCCCGCTCCAGCGAAAGAGATCGCGCGCCCGGAGATAGATGTCGTAGGCCTCGAGACTCGTGGTGGGCGGCACCTGCAAACCCGCCTTCTCCCGCGGCGAGAGATTTGCCCGGAGCGCCCCGACGATGCGCTCGGCAAGCTCACTTTGGATGGCAAAGAGATCCGTCAGTTCCCGATCGTAACTCTCCGCCCAAATATGCGCGTCGGTGCAGGCATTGATGAGTTGCACGTTGACCCGCACCCGGTTGCCCGCCCGCCGCACCGTGCCTTCGAGAATATGGGCGACGCCGAGCGCGAGTCCGACCTCGCGCAGGTTGCGCGCGCCGGTCCGGTATTGTTGCACCGAGGTCCGGCTGATGACTTTCAGGTCGGCGATGCGCGCTAGACTGGAAAGAACGTCATCGTGCACGCCGTCGGCGAAAAAGGTGTTTTCGCGGTCGTCGCTCAGGTTTTCAAACGGGAGGACCGCGATGCTTTTCTCCGGAATCGAAGCGACCGGCGCGGGCGCGGTGTCCTCGGTTCGTTTGATGCCCGAGGGCGTGATGTCATAGGCCCAGGACAAAACCAAAGCGACCGGGAAGCCGACGATGAGCGCGAGGACGACCAGCCTAACGATCCAGTTTGGAATTTCAAAAAAAGGAAAGACCTGGGTGGCGACCTGGATCAGGACCCAGGCGACGACGACGTAGGCCACGGCGACGCGATAAACCTTTCGTCGTTTCAGCTCGACGAAGAATTGTTTCAAAGCCGCGCTCCGGGAGGGGGCGCGGTCGGCGCTCGGGTCGGGAAGGGCCACGTCATCGTTATGGCGCGAGATCATGCCAGCGGCAAGGCCGTGCGGTGGTGGCGCATTCCGTAGCGCAAGCTTCCTCTCGCGGATTCCAGCCAGTAAGCTGGCAATTGGGGAGAACGGGCGCACCTAAGGTCTGGGGAGCGCAGGCGCCCTCGCGTGCTGGTTGCGGCGCCTCGCCGCAACCGGCTTTGCCGGACACGCGCAAAGACAGGCGAAAGTTCGCGACGGCGAGGGCGCCATCGCCGGCACGCGAGGCGCGTGCGCTCCCCGGAAAATAGCGCGCGACGCTCGGCGTGAGAAGTTAGCTCACGCTCTGCGCGGCTCATTTCGACTCAAGGCCCAGCAATTCGGCGAGGTCGTTCGTCGTCAGGCCGCTCATGAGCGGTTCCTCGGTCTCGAGCATCGCGCTCGCCAGTTCGCGTTTTCGTTTTTGCAGGTTGAGAATTTTTTCCTCGACCGTGTCGCGGGCGATCAGCTTGTAGGCGGTCACGACCCGCGTCTGGCCAATCCGATGGGCACGATCGGTCGCCTGCGCTTCGACCGCCGCGTTCCACCAGGGGTCGAAATGGATGACGGTGTCGGCCGCCGCGAGGTTTAAGCCGACGCCGCCGGCTTTCAGGCTGATGAGGAAGACCGGGATCGTTTCATCCCTTTGAAAACGGTCGACTTCCTGCTGCCGATTTTTCGTTAGGCCAGCGAGATAACAATGCTCGGTGCCGCTCGCCGCGAGCCGTTCCCGAACGAGATCGAGCATTTTGACAAACTGACTGAAAACGAGGACGCGATGTCCGCCATCAATGATTTCCTCGAGCAGCTCGTCGAGGAGATCGAGTTTGGCTGAAGTGTCGGTCTGTTCGTTGGGGGGAAGGCCGAGAAGGCGCAGATCGCAGCACGTCTGACGCAAGCGCAGCAGCCCGGTCAGCATTTTCATCCGCGTCGCGCCGTCGTTTTCTCCGCTGGCCCCCATCCCCTGCTGGATCCCGCGCAGGAGCGCGTTGTAGGTCGCCCGCTGGGTCGGCCCAAGCTCGCACGGGACGACTTGCTCGATCTTCTCCGGGAGCTCGCGCGCGACGTCGACTTTGCGCCGGCGGAGGAGAAACGGTCGCAAGCGACGAGCCAGACGGCGCTGCAGGACTGGGGCTGGACGTGCGGAAGCGCGTCCTTCCGACAGCGGTTTCTCGTAACGCTCGCGGAAATCAGTCCGGCTTCCCAGATAACCGGGAGCGACAAATTTCATCAGCGACCAAAGATCTCGGACGGAGTTTTCCATCGGGGTGCCAGTAAGGACGAAACGCTGGCGGGCCTTGAGACGGAAAGCCGCCTGAGCGTTTTGCGTGTCGGGGTTCTTGATGTGCTGCGCTTCGTCGAGCACGACGGCGCCGAGCGCCAGGTCCGGGTAGAATTCAGCATCGTGCCGGAGCAGGCCGTAACTCGTTAGGCCAATGTCGTAGCCCGGGAGGCGCGCGATTTTTTCGGCGCGCTCCGTCCCTTCGATCAGCAGCACTTTCAATTCCGGAGTGAATCGCTCCACCTCGCGCTGCCAGTTGGCGAGGAGCGAAGTCGGGCAAACGATCAGGGCCGGACCTTGGCCGCGCTGCAGGCGCAGAAAGGCGAGGGTCTGCACGGTCTTGCCGAGACCCATCTCGTCCGCCAGGATACCGCCCAGATTTTGCGCGGCGAGCGCCGTGAGCCAGGCGACGCCGGTCAGTTGATAGTCGCGCAATTGCCGGCCCAGCGGCCCGAGTTGCCCAGCCACGGCAGGAACGTCGCCCACGCGCAAAGCCTCGGCCGCGTCGATTAATTTCGCTCCGATTTCATCCGCTGTATTCGTTAGGTAAGCGGCCTGGATCCTATTCAGCCGGTAAACGCCCGGCTGGCTCTGGCGCGGATCGGCATCGCGCAGCACTTGTTCGAAGTCGTCGAGCGCATCCGGATTCAGGACCGCGATCCTCCCGTTCTTCAGCCGCGTTTGGTTTTGGCCGGAACGGAGGAGCCGTTGCACCTCGGCCGCCGGAATCCCCTCACCCGCCCCGGTCGCGACCGAATATTTCAGCTCGAACCAATCCTCGCCGGAGCGCACGATCTCGATCGTCGGCGCCACGGGTTCCAGCTCCTTGCTCGCCTTTTCCAGGCGCGGCGCGATGGAGATCTCCCAGGTCGGCGGCAGAGCCCGATATTCGAAGGCAAAGAAGCGCACGATGCGTCCGGAATCGCGCAGCTCGAACGCCTCCGCGTCGCGCGCAAAGCCCGCCTCCGCGAGGCGGGCGACCGCCGCGCTCTCGGCGGCAAGATGGCGCAGGAAGAAGCGATCGGGGCTCTTCGGATCGCGAAAGGCGAAGCGCCTGTCCGGTTCAAACATTGGCGGAAAAGCGGGACGATCGCCATAGCTGCAACGCAGGATCGCGCGCAGGTGTTGCAGCGAACCTTCCAGCTTCAGGCTGAAAGCCGGCGGCGCCTCCTCGACCATGGGAAGCTTAATGCCCGCGGGAATTTCCACGTCCGCCACTTCGCGCCAGAGCGGAAGATCGAGAGCGAGGAACTCATCCGCCCGCTCTCCGCCGAGTCGCAATGGCTCGCGCCAGACACTCGTTAGGCGCGGCGGCAGATTGTTTCCAATCTCGAGAAAACTGCCGTCGCGCAGGAGCCAGGCGTCAGTCCCGGCGAGCAACGCGCTTTCGTTCTCCGCCAATTTCGCCGCCAGCTCGAGGCCGTCGGCGGTCCCGCGCAGATTGATTTTCGGCCGATAAACTTCCGCCAGAACGCGGGCCACCGCCGACTTGCCGAAGCTGAGTCGCGGGTGCCCGCGCAAGGTTGGGAGCCAGCGGAGAAACGCCTCGTCCGAGAGCAGATTGACCGTGGCGACGTCCGAGCCTAACGAATTAACGGCGATCAAATCAAATTCATCGCAGCCAAAACGGTCTTCCCTGGGCAAAGCAGCGAGCGGCAGCCGGCGTCCTTCGAGCTCCGCCTCGACGCAAACCATGATCTGGCGCTTCGCCCAGGCGGCGCGAAAATTCGGAGGCAGAATGAAGTGCAACGCGAGCGCGCGAGCGTCGATTTCGCCTAACGAAACAAAGGGGGCGGGCACCGCCTCCGGCGCGACGCTCGTGGTCACCGGCGCGGCCGGAGGGGCCGAAGCGAGATGAGCCAGCCCGACCGCAAGGGAATGCGCGCAGATCTTTCCCCACGCGCGGGATTCGCGACAGGTGCAGATGTTCTCGAGATCGTTGGTCGCGCGCACGCGCAGACCCGCGCGATAGCGTTTTTGTCCCTCGCGCACTTCACCCGCGAGAAGCGGCGGCTCGTAGGCCGCGGCCGAGACCCGCCCGTTTTGCACGAGATCGCGCGCGGTCTTCATCGCTTCCCAGCCGCCGGCGCCGGAAAGCAATTTCTCGGTGATGGGAATCACCGCGCAGCGTCCACGCTCCGCTCGATCGACGCAATGACGGCTCGTTTGCTCGTCTCTCAATTCCGTGAAATAGAAGCGCGCGATGCAATCGACCCGCCGGGCTAACGACACCTCGGGGCTGGTGGCGGGGATCGCGGCTTTCGTCACCTGGGGGATCGTGCCGATTTACTGGAAGCTGCTGCGCTTTCTCCCGGCGAGTGAAATTCTCGCGCATCGTTTTGTCTGGACGTGCGTTTTCATGGTCCTGCTCCTGAGCTGGCAACGCCGCTGGCCGGAGGTGCGCGGCAACCTGCGTTCGCGCCGGACCGCGCTCTATTGCGCGGCCAGCGGGATTGCGATCACGATCAACTGGTTCGTTTTTATCTGGGCGGTGAATGCGGGGCGCGTGCTGGAGACGAGCCTTGGTTATTTCATGACTCCGCTCGTGAACGTCCTCCTGGGCGCCATCTTTTTGCGCGAGCGACTGACCCGCGCCCAGCTTCTTTCCGTGCTGCTCGCCGCCGGCGCGGTGTTTTACCTCACTTTCGGCTTCGGGCGGCTGCCTTGGATCGCGCTCACCCTTTGTTTTTCGTTTGGGCTCTATGGGCTGTTTCGCAAAATCTCGGGCGCGGCGCCCGTGCCCGGACTTTTCCTGGAAACAACCGTCATTCTGCCAGTGGCGATCGGCTGGTTGATCTACCTCGCCCGCACTCACGAGCTGCATTTCGGGGCAGCAACCCCAGGTCTTTCGCTTTTACTGGTGAGCACCGGCATCGTGACCGGGGTGCCCTTGCTGTGGTTCGCGCATGCCGCGCGGCATCTTCGCCTAACGACACTAGGTTTCCTGCAATATCTCGCGCCGAGCTGCAGCTTTTTTCTCGGCGTTTTCGTTTACCACGAGACCTTCCGGCGAGCGCAGATGCTAACCTTTGGACTGATCTGGATCGCGCTCGCCATCTTCACCGCCGATGCCGTGGCGCGCTGGCGCCTGACCAGACCGAGCGCGCTCGAGCCGGTCGAGATGTAGCCGCTTCGCTGCGCGAAGCGCGGGAGCAAGCCTGGTCGAGAGAAAGGCGCAGGACAAATCACATCGAGAGCCGCGCCTCCCACAGGGAGGCGGCTACAGGGGCGTCACAGGGGCGCCCCGGAGACGCGAGGACGCTGTTTTGTGGTATGGTCGCGCCGCGATGTGGAGCGAAGACGACTTTCAATACGCGATCGAGAACACGGAAGTGATCCTCGCGCCGCAGGGGAAGATCGCGACCTTCGGCCACACCAGCTTCCGGTTTTATCTGATCAGCGAGCTGATGGACGAGGTGAACGAAGTGCGGGTGCGCGATGGGCGGATTCACGCGGAGCGTCCACAGATCCTCACGGCGGACCATTACTCCCGGCTCCTGCTCGAGGGTTTCGGCAAAAAGGCCCAACGCTACATCGAGCAACTGCGCGCGCACGCGCAGAAGTTCGCGGTGGTGCGCTACGGGTTCCAATTCCGTAAAACCGACGTCATGGAAAAGACGGTGCGCGCTTCGCTCGCCTCCGTCATTGAGCAAACGAAGGCGGAGGTGGAGCGATCGGACGAACCACTCAGCGCCGTGATTCAAGGCGTCGACGACGCGTGGGAAGTCTGCCTGCTCAAGTTCACAATCGATCTCATCGAACGCTCGTCCGGCGGCAATCTCGGCGATTTTCGTCGCCGTGGATTGATGTAAAGGCCGCAACTTATTTCTGGCCGCCAACGGCTGCCGCTTCGCTACCCGGCCGAGTAACTGTTTCGTTACGTTTGGCCGATTGAGGATCGTGGTTCGAAGAAGGACGATCTCGTCATGAAAGAAACACGGCCGCTGTTTTTGCTTGATCCCGTTTCACGTCTCACCACATCCATCATCAAAGCTGGGTCCAGACTGCTGCCGGCCGAAGTCATCCTTTGCTGCGCCATTTGGTTTCCGAACGGCACTCAGGCTGGCGAATCGAGGCCGAAACCTGCGGTCGGCGTTACCGGTGTGATCGTTCAAAGCAGGTTCGGGGGGCAGATCTTTGGCTACGACATTGACGCGACCGGGACGGAAGGTGTTTTGTGCGAGGCACAGACGCTGCAGGGCGGCCTCGTCCTCGCGGCCGTCGAGACATTTGATCAAAGCACCGGCCGAATTCTTAAGGTCCTCGCCAAAAGCATGGATCAAGGGAGTGACTTCATTACCCTGGGCGTAGTTGGCAATTCAGTGGGCCTGGTCGAACGCGAGCATGTGAAGGCTTTGTTCAAAGTCATCCGCACCTTTTCGGTGATCAATCCGCTTGACACCAACCGGTTCACCGCCACCTGGACTCCGCCGGTTGGAACGGGTCACCTCGTCGAGGAGGTCAGCCGCAACCAGGGCATACCAAATGTCGCGGTCTGGGCGGAAGATATCACGAGCCATTTTCAACCGTTCGTCTTCAGCTCAAATGTCGCGGCCAATACCTTTGGACCGGTGATGACCATCACGGATCAGGATTTCACCTCCGGCGCCAACCCCGGCCTGGCCTATGACCCTGTGAACAACCGTGCGATTCTCGGGCACGCCACCCTCGGCAATCCTTTTGTTCCCGGCAAAATCGCCACGGTTAATCTCGCCACGGGGGTTTTCACCAAGTTCACCGGGGTCGGCCTCGGTGATGTCAATGGCATGGCCTACGATCCGGTGACTGGCACTGCCTGCACCACGAGCGAAATCGACTTTAGCGTGGAGTTCTACAACATCGCCACCCAGACTGGATTCGCCGAACCACTCCCAGGCGCGCAGAATCAATTCTATAGCGGGGCCGACGTGGAGTTCGACCCGGTGAACCGGCTTTTCCTCGTGGCCCAGCCCAACTCGAGCACGGCGTCAAGCGGCAGCAGCATTCACGTCTACGATGTTTCCGGCAACCTGATCGAGTCGATCAATGGTTTCAGTTTCTCGAACGCCTTTAATGTCGTGGCGGCACACATCGCCCTGAACCCAGGCAACCGCCTGGGCTTTATCGACGGCCCGGACGCCGGCGTGACGCAGGTTCAATCGTTCACCTATTGAAGCGCCGGCCGTGACCGATGTCTTCAATGCCGTGACGATCACGGAGCGGAATCAGATCATCACACTTTTGGATTCGCTCTAGAGAGATACTCTCACTCAGCGGCTCGCTCCGGTACGCCCGGCTAGATTCGCGACCGCTGCGATCAGCTCCTGCGGTTCGACCGGTTTTGAGAGATGCACCTGATAACCGGCCAGCATGGCGCGGGTGCGATCCTCCGAACGCGCGAAGGCGGTCAGCGCGATGGCGGGGATCTTCGCGCTCTGCGCCGACCGGGCGCGCAGCTCACGCATCATCTCGAGACCGTCTTTCTCCGGCATGCCGATGTCGCTGACGATGACATCGGGCGGTTGTTCGCTCGCGAGCCGCAGGCCATCGGCGGCGGAAGAGGCGAGCAGCACGTCGGCTTTGCACTCCTCCAATAGCCGTCGCACCAATTCGAGCGAGTCGCGTTCGTCGTCCACCACCAGGACGCGCACCCCATCTAATGGCACATTCACCGACCAACCGTCGGACTGACTCGCGGAGGGATGGGCCCGGACTGAGTCGCTTTGCCGGAGCGATGTCAAGGGCAGCATGATCGTAAAGGCGGAGCCGTTCCCACGACCTTCGCTTTCCACCCGCACACTGCCACCATGCAATTCGACGAGGTTCCTCACGATCGATAACCCCAGACCAAGGCCGCCGTGGCGCCGTGTCTGTGAGGGGTCCTGCTGCCGGAAACGATCGAAAACATAGGGCAAAAATTCCGGCGAAATCCCTTCGCCGTTGTCGCTCACGACGATTTCCACGTACGAGTTCACCCGCTCCAAAACGACACTCACCCGCCCGCCTTTGGGAGTGAACTTGATTGCGTTCGCGAGCAGGTTCCAAAGAACCTGTTGGAGTCGCGCCGGATCGCCGGAAATCGCTTGCACCGGGTCAAGCACCTTCGTGATCCTGACCTGCCTTGCGGCGGCGGCAGGCCGGAGCGCGTCGATGGCCGATTCAATGACTGCGGCAAGATCAGTTGGTTGGACATCGAGGCGAGTTTTGCCGGAAATGATCCGGCTCATCTCGAGCAGATCCTCGATGATGCGTGTCTGCGCGCGCGCGTTGCGCTCGATTGTCTCGAGGCCTTCGCGCATGGTGTCGTTGTCGTCACCCGCGCGCAGGAGTTGGGCCCAGCCGAGAATGGCGTTGAGTGGCGTCCGCAACTCGTGGGAAACGGTGGCCAGAAATTCGTCTTTTAAGACGCTGGCGCGATCGGCCTCCGAGCGCGCGGCGCGTTCGCTCTCGAGCAGGCGCTGGCGTTCCTCGCCATGCATGCGCTGCTCGGTGATATCGGTGTTGGACCCAAACCAGAAGGCGACTTTGCCGTCGCCATCGCGCAAAGGCATGGCGCGGGAAAGAAACCAACGGTAAACGCCATCGCGGCGACGCAGGGGAAAGGTGTCCTCCCAGGGCTCACGCGTTTGGAGCGCGTGTTTCCATTTTGCGATGACCTCGGGCAGGAAACTCGGGTCGTGCACTTTTTGCCAGCCCCAACCGTCCATCTCCACTGGTTCAGTCCCGGTGTATTCAAACCACCGTCGATTGTACCAAAAGATGTGCCCATCCGGCCGCGCCATCCAGGCCAGTTGGGGAATGTTATCCGCGAGATAACGAAAGCGTGCTTCGCTCTCGGCCAGCTTCGCGCCGAGCGCGACCGACTCGAGTCGCGCCCAGTGCGCCCGCCGCACCGCCCAAACGATCAGGACGCAAGTGAGCAGGAAGAAGCTGAGATTGAGCAGCTTTCCCGAATCCAACGCCAGGGGATTCTCGCCCATCCAGAACGAAGCAAGCAAGAGCGACAACATCGAGGTGATGACCCCGGCCAAGGTCCCACCCCAAAGAGCGGCTACGATGACCGCCGGGAAGAAAGTCAGAAACGGAATCGCCGAACCGACAAAGCGAAAGAGAACCGCCCGCACCAGAGCAGCGGCCAAGGCGGCGACGACTCCGATCGAGATAATGCGGAATCGTTCCCTCGTCAGGTTGGTCACAGCGGTTCAATCTCCGTCCCTTTGAATCGTATCTGCACCGCCCCCAGCGCGTATCGCGCAATGGAGCGACGGCCCCCCGGTGAACCCCGTTTCCGCTGAGTTGGCCTCGCCGGCGGGAGCCAGCGGCCATCAACTAACCTATGGATTGCGAGCCCAGTTGTTCCTGGGGCTTGCGATGCCGCGGTAAATCCGCGTCGAGAAACCCGAGCGCGTGCGGAGGCTTGATCACACGCACGCCGGCGGCGCGCTGTTCCGCCGCGATCTGATCGTGGAAGGCCTGCATCCGCGTCCAATGTACCTTCGGCCGGAAATGGTGCTCCGCGTGATAGCCGTTATAGAACCACGTCCAGTTGTAGAGCTTCTCGTAGCTGCTCACGCCCCAGGCGATCGGCTCGTCGGGATTCCCGCCATAATGCCGGTAATAGCCGTTCAAGTAGGAGAGGCTGTGCCCGAGATAATAAAACGGGATAAGGAAACAAATGTAACGCCAGTTCAGAATGCCGAGGATGACGAAGGTCGTGACAAAAAGCGTCAACTCGACCACGCCCCAGAATGCTTCCCGCGGATTCTTTCGTTTCAGCTCGCGATAGACCGTCTTGGGATCTTCGCGAAAGAAGCTGAAGAAGGCGTATTTGAAAGGGTGCTCGGCCTCGCCCTCCTCGCCGTGCTTGTAAATGGAAATCCAGTCGATCGTCTCTCCCTTTTCGTCAGGCCGATCGGCGTTTCCACGGTGGTGCTGCATGTGAATGCACTCATAGAAAATCTGGCTAAACCCGACGGTGATCGACTCCAGGATGCTGAAGAGCCGGTTGAGGAGCGGCGACCGGAAATAGGGATTGTGAATGAAGTTGTGCGAAATGCCGTTGATGTTCCAGGAAATGCTGACGGCATAGATGAATCCGAGGATGAGCATGATCCAAAGCGGCGTGCGCGGGAAAAGATAAAACAGACCGAAAAAATACGCACAGTGGAGGAGCGCCGCGACCAGCGGGATGGCGTCCCAGCGCGTGTAGGCGAAGAGTTTCGAACCCGTCGTCAGGCGTTCCACTGCGATGTCGTTTGTTTTCATTACAAAGTCCTCCGCGGCAGCCACTGAAACCACCCTGCTCTTCCCTGCCTGCGGTTAAGGGAATCTCTGCGAGACCCCCAAGGCGCGTCAAGTCCTACGCCGTCTTCTCGTAGCGCCGCATCAGCTTGAAGAACCGGATCGAGTCGCGCACCGGGTGGATGCTGCTCACTTCGTCGGAGTAGATCGTGCTGATCGGCACCGAGGCGATGCGGAATCCCGCGCGACTGGCGATGATGAGCATTTCGGTTTCATAATCGAAACGACTCGTGCCCGCGAGGAGATGGGGAGCGAGCGTCCGATGGATCATGCGATAGCCGCATTGCGTGTCGGGCACTTCCTGGCCACAGAGCCGGCTGATGCGCCGACTCATGTAGCGGTTGACCGTCCGCCTGGCGAAAGGCATGTGACGCACGTCGTGCATCCGGGTGCCGATGAAAAGGCTCGCCTCACTCGCGGCCACGGCGGCAAAAAAGCGGCTGATTTCCTCCGGCAAATGCTGGCCATCGGCATCGAAGAGGAGGATGAATTCGATCTCCGCTTGGGCGAGCCAATGACGCAAACCGGTTTTGATCGCCTCCCCTTTCCCCCGGTTCTCGGGGTGCACGATGACTTCCGCGCCGCCTTCCCGCGCGCGGGCTGCGGTCGCGTCGCCCGAGCCGTCGTCGATGACGAGGACACGATCGAGTTGCGCGCGGGCGCGTTCTGCGACCCCGCGCACGTGGACCGCCTCGTGATAGGCCGGGATGACGGCGGCGACATTGGCGCGATCCAGCGGCCGACTGGTTTTCGGCGCCCCGCTCTCCATCGTTAGTGGACGACCGGATGAAAATCCGCCGCGTGATAGGAGCTGCGGACGAGCGGCCCGGAGGCAACGTGGGCGAAGCCTTTGCCGCGCGCGATGTCGCCGTAGAGATCGAATTGCTCGGGCGTGATGTAACCGACGACCGGGAGGTGTTGCGGCGTCGGACGCAGATATTGGCCTAACGTCAGCACCTGGCAGCCGACTTCGCGCAAATCGTCCATCGCCTGGAAAAGTTCCGGTTCCGTTTCGCCCAGGCCGAGCATGACGCCGCTTTTCGTTACGATGTCCGGCGCAAGCTCCTTCGCCCGACGCAAGACCTCGAGCGAGGTGCGGTATTTCGCCCGGGAACGAACCGCCGGTGTGAGGCGCTCGACCGTTTCCAGGTTGTGATTGAAAATCTCCGGCCCGGCGTCGAGCACGAGTTGGATGCACCACTCCTGGGCATGAAAATCCGGCACAAGAACTTCGATGATGATGGAGGGATCCATCGCGCGAATGGCGCGAATGGTGCGCGCGAAGTGTTCCGCGCCGCCGTCCTTCAAATCATCGCGCGCCACGGCGGTAATGACGACGTGCTTGAGTTTCAAGCGCCTGACCGCCTCGGCCACGCGCTGCGGCTCGTCTTCCTCGAGCGCGAACGGCTTGGCGGTCGTGACCGCGCAAAAGCCGCAGGCCCGGGTGCAACGTTCGCCCGCGATCATCATCGTCGCGGTCCCCTGACTCCAGCATTCCCAGCGGTTCGGGCATTGCGCGCTTTCGCACACGGTATGCAAACGCAGATCCGAGATGAGCGCCTTGGTCGAGAAAAAGACGGGGTTGGAAGGCAGCCGCACTTTGATCCAGGGCGGCTTCCGCGCCTGGTGCAATGCGGGATCGATCTTGGCGCAGGACATGTTCGGCGATTTTCGGCAGTTCTAACTCTTAGGCAGGGAGGCCGCAAATCCCTCTTAACACTAAAGCTCAAAACTTAAAGCTGCGAGCTGAGAGAATGGTTGCTTCCACCGCCCAAATCTGATTACGATGCGGCCGAACATTTTTCCGCAGCGAAGTTTAGCAAACACCAGGAGTTGGACCATGGAAGGACAAGATAACGAAATGACACACGGGCAGGAGAACGGCGCGATCGACGAAAGCGGCAAGGTCGATCGCATCCGTGACATTCTTTTTGGCTCGCAAATGCGCGATTACGACGGCCGCTTTCAGAAACTCGAGGAACGCCTGACGCGTGAAGCGGACGAGTTGCGCGGCGATTTGCAGCGCCAACTCGAGGCACTCGAGGGCTTCATGAAAGGCGAAGCGGAATCGATGACCAACCGCGTCAAGACCGAGCAGTCGGAACGCGGACAGGCCTGCGAGCGGCTCGCGCGTGAGATGGCTGAAACCGCGCGCGCTCTGGAGTTGAAGATCGGCAATCTCGACAGCCAGGCCGCCAAGGATATTCGCGAGTTGCGCGAGCAGTTGCTCGAGCAATCGAAAGCCCTGAGCGCGCAGCTGAAGGAGAAGCACGATCATTTGAAGGCGCAGCTCGATCATGAAGCCGGCCAGATCCGCGACGCCATGACTGGCCGCGAAGCCCTGGCCGAGATGCTGACCGAGGTCGCGCTCCGGTTGAAAAAAGAATTCCGCGTCCCGGGCACATCATAGAAGATGCACCCTCGGATGCGGAGCGCGCAGCCGCGAAAGCCGGTGGATGACCTGGCTGAGTTGCGCCGGCTGATCAACCAGCCGGAGCAGGATAAGCTGCGCGACCTGCGCGATCGGCTCGATGACAAAGAGCAGCGCGCTCACGAGGTCGCGTCGATCCTGCCGGAAGCCGTCACTCTGAGCGGCGATCGCAGCGAAGAGCTGACGCGCGCCCTGCGGCCCGCGGTCGAGGGTTCGGTGCGCGAGTCGATCGAGAAGCGCCCCGAGGTTTTTATCGACGCGCTCCATCCGATCATCGGCTCGATCGTTAGGCGATCGATCGCGGAAAGCCTGCGCACGCTCCTCCAATCGCTCAACCAGGCACTCGAGCAAAGCTTTTCCTGGCAGGGATTGAAGTGGCGCTTCGAGGCTTTCCGCACCGGCCGGAGCTTCGCGGAAGTCGTCATGCTGCGCAGCCTCATTTATCGGGTGGAACAGATCTTTCTTATTCATCGCGAGACGAGCCTCTCGCTCCTCCACCTGAGCGCCGACCCGGCCGTCGCGCAGGATTCCGACATGGTCGCGGGCATGTTGAGCGCGATTCAGGATTTCTCGCACGACTCCTTCCAGACGGGGAAGGACGAGGCGTTGGAAGAGTTTCGCATCGGCGAGTTGCAGGTTTGGATTGCTCCGGGGGCACACGCTTATCTCGCGGCCGCGATCCGCGGCAATCCGCCGCGCGAACTGCGCGCCTCTCTCGAGGATGCGATCGAGCGGGTGCATGTCTTGCGCGGTTCGGCGCTGGCGAAGTTTAATGGCGATGCGGCGCAGTTCGAATCGCTCCGATCGGAGTTGGAACCGTGTCTGCGCGCGCAATATCAGCCGCAGAAGACGGCCGGCCGGACCAACCGGGCCTGGTTTGCGCTTGCGGCCGGCGCGGGGTTGGTCGTGGCCGCCCTGATCGCCGCCACGCTGAGCGAAATGCGCTGGCGGGATTTCGTTAGGCGACTGAACTCTGCGCCGGGGATCGCGGTGACGCAGGCGGAAAAAGGTTGGATCTCAAAATCGCGGGTTGCATTTCTACGCGATCCCGAAGTGGCCGACCCGGCCGCGCTGGCGCGGGCCGCCGGGATCAATCCCAGCCGTATCTACTTTGAGTGGAAAGATTACCTGGCGCTCGATGATGCGAGCGTCCGGCGGCGTTTCGAGAGACGATTCGGGAAACCGGCCGGCACGAAACTTGAGCTGACGAATGGCGCACTGCAGATCAGCGGGACCGTCCCCTACGAATGGCTGGCCCGCGTGCAGCAGGACGGCGTCCAATCGCCCGGCGTCACCTCCATCACAGACAAGGATGTGAAAGTGACCTACGATCCGGATTTGGCCCTCGGGAGATTTCAGCGCGCGTTTCCGCCGCCGGCGGGTGTGACCGCGAAGGTGGAGAACGGAACGCTTCTCCTCGCCGGCACGGCTCCTTACGAATGGCTCGCGCCGGTGCGCGAAAACGCGGTCAAATTGCCCGGGATTAACCGGATCTCGGAAGAACATTTGCAGGTCGCCTACGACCCCAAACTCGTGCTCCAGCGTTTTAGCGATCGCTTTAGCCTGCCGGACACGGTCAACGCCACGATGAAGGATGGCATCCTTGTCCTTTCCGGCGAAGCGGCGCATGCCTGGTTGCTGCGGGTGCGACCAGGTGCGCCGACCGTCCCGGGCATCAAGACGATCGACGAACGCAGCTTGACCGATCTCGACGTGCGCGCGTTCCAGCAATCGAAGTCGGTCATCGAGAGCGCGTTTGTTTATTTTCTTTTGAACAAAGACAACTTCGCCACGGAAGGATTTGCCGCGCTCTCGCGTTTACCGGATGAGATCCGTCGCTGCCTGACGGCGGCCAATCGGCTCGGACTCGAAATTCAAATCGAGGTGCGCGGGTCCGCGGATGCGGTCGGCAGCGGGAAGAGGAATGCCGAACTGAGCCAGCGTCGGGCGGAAGCGGTCCGCGACTTTCTGGTCAACTGCGGTTTCGCGTCATCCCTCTTCAAGACAATGGGCTTGGGCGCGCCTGCCACAGCGGGTCAGCCAGCGCCGGAACAAGCAGATCGCCGCACGTCGTTCAAGATCGTCCCGAAGTCATGATTCAGAAAAAAGTCTGCCTGCTGGGGACTTCCGGGGTCGGCAAGACAAGCCTCGTGGCACAGTTCGTCCACAGCATGTTCTCGGATAAATACCTCACTACGGTGGGCGTGAAGATCGACAAGAAAACGCTGCCGGTGGACGACACCGAAGTCATGCTCGTGATCTGGGACTTGGCGGGCGACGACGATTTCCAGCGGTTGCAAACCTCCTATCTGCGTGGCACAAGCGGCTACCTGCTGGTGGCGGACGGGACGCGACGGGTCACGCTCGATCAGGCGCTCGAATTGCAGAAGCGAGTCGCGGAAACCCTCGGGGCGACGCCTTTCGTGCTCGCGCTGAACAAGGCCGATCTGGCACCGCAATGGGAAGTGGATGAGGCACAGATCAGCGCGCTCGCCGCACAGAATTTCACGATCATTAAAACGAGCGCGAAGGAAGGCGCCGGTGTGGAGGAGTCCTTCGCGCACCTTGCCCGCCGGATGATGGCGCCCGCCTAACGATCATGCCCGACGCCGAATCGCCCGCCCAATCTGTCCTCGAAGCGCTCGGCTTCGTGCTCTTCGCGCGCGAGAGCCCGGGCACTTTGCGTTTGTTAGGCAAAGCACCCGCCTGGCTCGGCGCTCTCTGGCCCTCGCTCCGCGAAAGCGGCGGGACTCTGCCGGTCGCGGACGCCTCGCCCTTCCTGGAAAACTTCCTGGTCGACGCCGAAGAATGCTGGGGCAAAGGTGGCGGCGAGCGCGCGAAGTCGGGACCGTGGGTGGAAAACGGGAGCGGCGCGGAGGTCGAACTGGAGGCGACCGCGCT
>DATMNS010000237.1:0-3212 GCA_035568735.1 Chthoniobacterales bacterium
CGGTCGGCAGCCTAACGAGTTGTTCGTCGGTCGAGTCGCGCACCTGCGCCGTCCCGAGCACGATTTTCGTCAGCTGGCCGAGGCGCTCCTTTTGTTCTTCGATCAAGAGCTTCGAGTAACCGACAATGTCAATAAACAGCACGTGCCCGATCTCGAGCGGAAGGTTGTTCTCAGATTCAGGCGCCACGTCGTTATTTTACAGGGGCCGAAAGCCCTTCACGATCATTTTCCGTCACCGAAGACTCAACGGCGCGTGGGTCGTTCGAGCACGCCGCGTTTGGAGCGTCCAATGCAAAGCGCAAGGCGATCGCTTAGCCGCGCGAGCGCTTCGGGGGAGCTGCGGGCGAAGTGCGCCGATTCGCCGATGACATTACACTCCCGATAACCCAAGAATCCATCTGATACTGCCATCTGATAGATCTCACCAGTTACGCTCGGTGTCTTCTCCGATCCGGCGTTCGAACGTCACTTGCGAGGTCCATCGCCGTCTGCACGGCTTAGGACGACAAGCGGGTGATTCCGCGACCCCGCTCGATCCGCCCGATTGGTTTGGCGCGCAACTGCTTCGCCACGGCCGCGGCGTCGTTAGGCGAAACAATGGCCGCCATCCCGATCCCCATGTTGAAGACCTGATACATCTCCTCGCGGAGAACCCTGCCGCGATCCTGCATAATCTGGAAAACAGGCGGCACTGTCCACTTGCGAATCTCGATCCGCGCGTCGCAATTCTTCGGCAAAATGCGCGGCAGGTTGTCGAGCAAGCCGCCGCCGGTGATATGAGCCAGACCTTTCAGCTTTCCGGGCGGCACTTTGGCGAGCAATGGCTGGTAGTTGCGGTGCGTCCGGAGCAGCTCTTCCCCTAACGACAAGCGCAAGCCGGGAATCCGGGCGGCTGGCTTCAGGCGCATTTGCTCGAAGAAAATTTTCCGCGCCAGGGAATAGCCATTGGTGTGCAAGCCGTTCGACGGCAGCCCGAGAATCACGTCGCCCGGCCTGATCCGCGAACCGTCGATCATTCGCGCCCGTTCGACCACGCCGACGATGCAGCCGGCGAGATCGTATTCGCCGCGTCGATACATCCCGGGCATTTGCGCCGTCTCGCCCCCGATCAAGGCACAACCGCCCGCGCGGCAGGCTTTGCTAAAACCGCGGAGGATTTGGGCGAAGACCCGCGACTCCAGTTTCTCCGCCCCGATGTAATCGAGAAAAAAGAGCGGCTTCGCGCCCACCACCGCGATGTCGTTGATGCAGTGATTGACGAGATCGGCGCCGACGGTGTCGTGGCGATCGAGCGCGAAAGCGATCTTTAACTTCGTGCCGACGCCGTCGACGCTCGAGACCAGCACCGGCTCGCGCAGCCCGGTAAAGTTCGGCGCGAACAAGCCGCCGAAGCCGCCGATTTTGCCGAGCACCTCCGGGCCGTGTGTTTGCCTAACGAATCCCTGGATCCTGCGCTTGAGTCGATTGCCGAGATCGACGTCGACTCCGGCGCGAGCGTAGGCTTTTTTCGTCATTCCGAGCGGAGCGCAGCGGAGCCGAGGAATCCCGTGATGTCAGCGTTAAGCCGACGCCCCGGGATCCCTCGGCTGCGCTCGGGATGACGGACTCGCATTACTTCAGCCCGGCGAACAAGGTCGGCTGCGCTTCTTCGGCGAGCGCCTTGGCGCGCGCTTCGCGCTTTTCCATGATGAATTTGTCCAGCTCGGGATCGACTGGCAGCGGATATTTGCCCGTAAAACAGGCGAGGCAGAAACTGTTCGCCGGTTTCCCGGTCGCTTCGATCATGCCCTCGAGACCGAGGTAACCGAGACTGTCGACCCCGAGATATTCGCAGATCTCCGGCATCGTCTTCCGGTTCGCGATCAACTTTTCCGGATCGGGAAAATCGATCCCGTAATGGCAGGCGAAGCGATGCGGCGGACAGCTCACCCGCATGTGCACTTCCTTCGCGCCGGCTTCGCGCAGGTTGACCACGCGGGCCCGCGCGGTCGTTCCCCTAACGATCGAGTCATCGACCACCACGACGCGTTTTCCTTCGACCGCTTCCTTGATCAGGTTGAGTTTGACGCGCACGTCGAAGTCGCGAATCAGCTGGCTCGGCTGAAGAAAGGTGCGCCCGATGTAGTGATTGCGGACGAAGGCGTGCTCATAGGGAATCTTGAGTTCGTGCGCGAAACCAAGCGCGGCGTAATTCCCGGAATCGGGCACGGGCACGACGATGTCGGCCTCGACCGGAAATTCGCGGGCCAGCCGCCGACCCATTTCGGTCCGCACTTTCGCGACGTTCACCCCGCCGATGATGCTGTCGGGTCGCGCGAAATAAACGTACTCGAACATGCAAAAGGCCGGCTTCTCCTCCCGAAACGGCCATTCCGAGCGGAGGCCGTCTTCGCTGATGATGAGGACTTCACCCGGCTCGATTTCGCGGATGAACTCGGCGTGGATGAGATCGAAGGCACAGCTTTCGGAAGCGAGGATGTAAGCGCCGTCGAGCTTGCCTAACGACAAGGGCCGAAACCCAAACGGGTCGCGCACGGCGATGATTTCGCGTTCGCTCATGATGATGAGCGAGAACGCGCCTTCGATCCGGCGGAGCGCGGTCAGGATGTTGCCGCCATTGTTGGAAGGCTGAGCGAGAAGATGAAGGATGATTTCGCTATCCGCGGTCGTCTGAAAGATCGAACCCTTGCGCTCGAGTTCGTCGCGCAGAACGTCGGCGTTGATCAAGTTTCCGTTATGCGCGATCGCGAGCTGCCCGCGGAAGCAATCGACCACGAAGGGCTGCGCATTCTTCAACGTGCTCGAGCCGGTGGTGGAATAGCGAGTGTGGCCGAGGGCGCGCGAGCCTTTGAGGCGTTGCAGGGCGTCCTGCCCGAAAACCTGCGAGACCAGGCCCATGTCGCGATGCAGCAGGAAGCTGGAGCCGGGGCCATTCGAAGTCACAATGCCCGCGCTTTCCTGGCCGCGATGTTGGAGCGCAAAGAGGCCGTAGTAGGTCAGGACGGCGGCGTTCGGATGCCCGAAGACGGCGAAAATGCCGCACTCGTGCATCGGGTAGGGCGGTGGCGATGGCAGGGCAAGCTCTTCCAGCGTCATGAAGGCGGCAAAGATACTCATTCTGCGCGCAACTTCATCTTCCCGCCCCGATTTCATTTCCCTCTCCAGCCGCCATCCCGACGGATTGGCGGGCTTACGTGCGCGCATCGGCAGGT
>DATMNS010000238.1:0-10647 GCA_035568735.1 Chthoniobacterales bacterium
TATCCTATCGAACACGTCTCCGCTGTCAATTCCAAGGGCCATCCCGGGCGGCTTCAGGACCTCCACTTCGCCCGTCGCGCCGCGGTAGAGCAAGGGGGCATCGTGGCCGCCACGAGAGAGCGTGACGTGGTGGTTTTTGAAATCGAGAATCACGTAGGCCATGCTGATAAACATGTCTTCCTTGATATCGGGATAGAGCTGGCGATTGACCTTCCGTAAAACCTCGGCCGGCGACTGGCTGAGGCGCGCTTCCGCCCGCAGCACGCTCCGGCAAATCGCCATGATCAGCGACGCCGGCACGCCTTTCCCGGAAACATCGGCGATGACTACGCCGAGCCGGTCGTCATCTACCTTGATGTAGTCGAAATAATCGCCGCTCACCTGGCGCGCTGGAATGTTGATTCCGGCGATATCGAAGCCTTCGATGGTGGGGGGTTGGGAGGGGAGCAGGATGCGCTGGATGTCGCGCGCGATTTGCAGGTCGTGATCGAGCCGTTTCTTTTCGTTCGCCTCCGAATAGACGATCGCGTTATAGAGGGCGAAGGCGGATTGCTCGGAGATCGATTTGAAAACGATAAATTCGCTCGGGCTGAACGTCGCGCTCATCGGGCCGTTGGCCACGGCGAGGACGCCCAGGTTCTGCCGGCCGTAGAGCAACGGGGCGACCATGACGGACGCCGTCCCGTGGGCGGTGTCGCGCAATTTCGACAACTCCGGCGCGTCGGCGAGGTCGCCGAGCAGCAGCGCTTCGCCCTTTTGCCAGACGCGGCCCACGAGGCCCTCGCCCGCGCTGATCGGATGGGAGCGGAGGAAACCATCGAGCGCGATCGGGGCGGTCGCAGCTTGCTGCAGGATACGGTCGGGCACTTCCACCAGTGGCGGGCAGCCCTTGGAAATGAAGGCTGGCACTAGCTTCGTCCCAGTTCGATCGACCATGTAGAGCGCGCCGCCGTGCGCATCCAGAATGCGGACCGAGCTCTCGACGATCAACCGATGGAGATCGTGCGGCCGGATGACATCGCGAAACGCTTCGCCGAGGCCGTGGAGGAAATCGAAGACGAGGCTTTCCTCCACCTGGATCTCCTCGTTTGAGCGCTCGAGCGCGCGGATGCGCCAGCGTTGCCGTTGATAGGTAAACAGCCAGCCGACGAGCGAGGCGACAAGCAGCCCAAAGAAAAGAAAACGCATGGAGCCGAAGGCGGACTACTTCGCTGGGCTCTCGTGTTGGAGGTCTTGCTTGAGGTATTCGAGGACGTCCTTAAACCGGGTCAAGTTTTCCGGCGCCGCCCGGCAGAGCGCCTCGTGCGCCTCGAGCATCGTGCCAGCCTGGTCGCGTTTGGCCGCCTCCGCTTTCCCAGACGCCTCGCCGCGCTTTGCCGCCAGCTCTTCGCACTCCGGCGCCGTCATCCCGTCGGCTTGGATCTCGAAAATTTGATCGAGTCCCAACCCCGAAAGCAGATCACGGCTCCTCTGACCGCAATGAACTACGCGGAGGTGGCCACCCCCAAGTTCCTTCAGGCGCAGGGCCATTCCCGCCATCGTTCCCATGAAAGTCGAATCCATCATCACGCACTCCTCCAAGTCGAAGACGAATTCGCGATAGCCTCTATTCACCATCTCCCGGGCAAACTCCTTCAGGCTGCCGCTCTCGAGGAAGCTGCCCCGCCCCGCCACCCGCACCCAGACGACTGGGCCGTTGACGCCTACTTGAATCGAGGACTGCACGACTAACTAAAGATAAAATTTCGCCTGAGACTGTCAATCCAGCGGGCCGCTTTATCCGGCCTGAACATTTTGGGCTCCTCCGCCTGACGGGGACGCCGAAGCGGTTCGGGTTGGGAGCGGCGGCAAGACATTTGCATCATCAAAAAGAACAGGAGTGGAAATGCGCCATTTGCCGCTCACTCCCAAAGATACGATCGGGTGACCGCGGCGACCCGGCCGTCCACGATGAGCGAGGCACGCCAGGCGATGACCCGTCCGTCGTCGAAAAAATCATCGCCTACGATCGCAAACTCCGTCTTATGATTCCCGCGAGCGTGGAGGTAATGGACCTCGCGCGCCTGCACCAGGGCGTGCAACTTTTCCTGCCGGTACTCGAGTCGCACCCGGACATCAGCGGAGCGGCGGGCGCGCCAAAAGAAGTCGAAGTAATTCCCAAAACGCTGGTGTTGGTCGACCGCGGTGACCGCGCCGTACATGCGATAGCCACGCTCAAAAGTGACCGATTGATCGATCTGCCCGGTGATCGGCTTCGGGGCGGGATCGAGGAAATACTGCCCGGTCTTGCGGATCTCGAAGTCGCGGTCGAGCGCGACGGGCAACGGTTTCGGCGTTTCGACCTGATAGGGGCGGGGGATTGTCCCGGCGCACCCGCCGAAGGCGAGGCAAAGGAGGACCAGCAGGTTTCTCACGACGGGAGCATCAAACGAGATGAGCGCACCGGTGTCAATCGCCGGCCATCGCTGGCCTGAGTCGTCTCCTCCCGCTCGTGCTCGTGATCGAAAAAGTTGAGGGCGATCGATTACGATTACGAGCATGAGCACGAGGATGAGGGGAAGCCGGGCGAGGGTCCCGCTGCTCCATTCGCGCGCGCGGCGGGATGCCGTAAATTTTCCGCGTGATTTCGGTGCACTACGAGCAGGGCGTTTTTTTGCCTAACGAAAACATCTGGCTCGATCCGTCGGAAGCGAAACCGTTCGCCTTTGTCTCGCACGCGCACAGCGACCACATCGCCCCGCACGACGAGATCATCGTCTCGGAACGAACCTCTCGATTGCTGCAGGCGCGGCTCCCCGGCAAGCGCCACGAGCACGTGCTCCCGTTCGGCCGGCCGGCGACGGTCCGCGGGCTGGAGGTCACGCTCCTGCCCGCCGGCCACATCTTTGGCTCGGCTCAGTTCTTTCTCGAATCCGACGCCGGCAGCCTGCTCTACACCGGCGATTTCAAGCTGCGGCGCGGCCGTTCTGCGGAGGCGACGGAATGGAAGCAAGCCGATACCCTCATCATGGAAACCACCTACGGCCGGCCGCGCTATCGTCTCCCGCCGACCGAGTTGGTGGTGCAACAAATCGTCGCCTTCTGCCGCGAAGCGCTCGAAGAAGGCGCGACGCCGGTGCTTCTCGGCTATTCGTTAGGCAAAGCGCAGGAGATTCTTTGCTCGCTGGCGGAGGCGAACCTCCGGCCGATGCTCCATGGCTCGGTCTATCGGATGACGCGGATTTACGAACAATTCGACCAGGCCTTTTGCCAATACGAGCGCTACGACGCCAAAGGGGTCGCGGGCAAAGTTCTCATTTGTCCGCCGAGCGCGAACCGCTCGCGCATGCTCGAGAAGATTCCGAAGAAGCGCGTCGCGATGATCAGCGGCTGGGCGGTCGAGCCAAATGCCGTTTACCGTTATCAGGTCGACGCCGCCTTTCCTCTCTCGGATCACGCCGACTACGACGACCTGTTGCGCTACGTGGAACTGGTGCAGCCGAAGCGTGTCCTGACCCTGCACGGATTCGCCGCCGATTTCGCGCGCGACCTGCGTGAGCGCGGGCTCGAGGCGTGGGCGCTGAGCGAGGAAAATCAGCTCGAGCTCACCTTGCGCAGCGCGCCTCCACGGAAGGTTCGCTCCGTCACGCCGAGCGCAGGCGCGGGATCCCGACCTGCCGCGGTGCGCTCCGAATTTGCCGAACTTGCGCAGCTCGGTGAGCAAATCGCCGCCACTCCCGCCAAGCTGGAGAAGATTCGCCTCCTCTCCGAATACCTGCGCGCGCTCGACCCGGAGGGACTCCCCATTGCCGCCATTTTCCTGACCGGGAAACCATTTGCGCAAACCGACCAGCGGACGCTGCAAACCGGTTGGGCGATCATCTTCCGCGCGCTCCTCGGCGCGAGCCGGCGGGGCGACGCCGAATTGCGCCGGATCGCGCGCAGCCATGGCGACGCAAGCAAAAGCGCACGCGAAGCGCTCGAGGGGCGAACGACGCCCGAACCTTTTTCGTTAGGCGAGGCGCACGCCCTTTTCGAAGCATTGCACAAGACCCGCGGGCCGGCCGGCAAGACCGAACTGCTCCAGGCGCGGTTGCAAAAACTCTCCGCGCTCGAAGCGCAATACGTCGTCAAGATCCTGACCGGCGATCTGCGTATCGGCTTGCGCGAGGGACTGGTCGAGGAAGCGATCGCGCGCGCTTTCGATGCCCCGCTTGATGATTTGAAGGAAGCCCACATGTTGTTAGGCGACATCGGCCAGACAGCCCTCCTCGCGGCGCGACGCGAATTGGATCGCGCGGAGCTGACTCTCTTCCGTCCGCTCAAGTGCATGTTGGCCAGCCCGGAGCCGACCGCGGAAGCGATCTGGGCGCGCTTCGCGGATAAGTCCCAAACGACCTATGTGGAAGACAAGTTCGACGGCATCCGCGCCCAACTGCACCGCGGCGTGGATCGGGTCGAGCTTTTCTCGCGCGATTTGCGCCGGGTGACGGGGCAATTCGAAGAGCTCGCCGAGGGGGCGGGTGGCCTGGGTGACGAGGTCGTCCTCGACGGCGAGATCATCGCCTTCGAGCGCGGGGAAAAGCTCACCTTTTTCGATCTGCAAAAGCGGCTCGGACGAAAAAGCGAGAGCGCCGATTTATTTGCCGCGCCCACGGCCGATGTGCCGGTTGTTTTCGTGGCGTTTGACTTGCTCTGGTTGAACGGTCGTTCGCTCCTCCAGACGCCGTTGCGCGAGCGCCGCGAACTGTTGCGCGGCCTAACGATGCCGGCGCAATTTCAAATCGCGGAGGTTTCTCCGGCCGGATCCGCCGAGGAGATCGAGTTGGCTTTCCAGCTGGCGCGGCGGCGCCTGAACGAAGGTTTGATGATCAAGGACCCGGAGAGTCCCTACACGCCCGGCCGGCGTGGTCTGTCGTGGTTCAAGCTGAAGAAAGAGCTGGCCACGCTCGATGTGGTGGTGGTCGCCGCGGAACTCGGGCACGGCAAGCGCAACCATGTTTTGAGCGATTACACCTTCGCGGTGCGCGACGAGGAGAGCGGGATGCTTTTGCCGATTGGCAAGGCTTACAGCGGCCTGACGGATGTCGAGATTGCGGAACTGACTGAGCATTTTCGCCGGAACACGACTAGCGACCACGGCCGCTACCTCGAGGTAAGGCCGGACACGGTGCTCGAAATCGCCTTCGATTCCATCCAGCCGAGCACGCGGCACGCGAGCGGGCTGGCGTTGCGCTTCCCCCGGATCAAGGCGATCCGCCGCGATAAGACGCCGGACGCAATCGACACCCTGGCCTACGCGCGCCAGCTGGCGGACGCGACTCGTTAGGGTTGGTCGGCCACGGCGGTGCGAGCGGAGGACAACTCGGCGGCGGCCTGAGTCGCGTTCGCGGCGAAACGATTTTCTTCAGCGACGAGCGCCTGTTCGCGGGCGTCGGGCTCAGCCTGGCGCTGCGCCAGTTTTTTTTGTTCGTCGGCCCGGTGCTCGGCGTTAAGGCGCTCTTGCACCTGCCGTTCAATTTCGGCGTTTCTTTCCGCTTCGGTCGGTCGTTTCCCGCAGGAACTAACGAAAGCCGCGAGCGCCGCGAAGAGGGGCAGGAGCAAGATTCTTCTCACAAAACAGTGAGACCCGGTTTGGCGCAGGTTATTCGAAGTAAACCGGCCGGGAAGCGCGTCGGCGGCTCGTTAGCGCTCGTTAGGCGAAGGTGATGCTGGAGCGCCCGGCACGGGAATGATCGTGACGGTTTCAATTTTGGGCCGTTGGAGACGCTGCCATTGCCCGTAGCCTGCGAGCAGGGCAAAGACGGTCAGGATCGCCAGCATCAGTTTCAATCCGCTCGCCGGCGCGCGGCTGGTGCCGGGGGAACGAGCGGGTAGTCCGGGCAATTCCATCGGTCAGTATCGCGGACCCTGGCGCGGGTCGCAAACCCGGTCGGCGGATAGACTCGTGCTCGTGCTCGTAAAATCGTAATCGATCTCTCCAGTGAAAAGGATCGAGCACGAGCACGAGCACGAGTCGCGACCGAGCGGCTCGGGTTATTCCAACTTCAGCGCGGCGATCGCTTCCATCACCCGCGCGCTGAGGCGGGGGTAGACTTCGCGCCCGATGCCCGCGAGGTCGGCCGCCGTGAAGTGAAGCGGCTCGCCCACCACGATCGTGATCGGACAAAAACGCAGTTTCCCGCCGCCGCGCGGCAAGGCCCGATGCGCTCCGAAAATCCGCATCGGCACGACGGGCGCGAGAGTCTTTGCAATCACGAAACCAAGCCCGGGCTGGGGTGGCTGCAATTGGCCGTCGAGTGTGCGCGAGCCCTCTGGAAAAACGAGCGCGCCGTGATTCACGCGCAGGGTTCGGATGAGCGCTTTCAACGCGCTGCGATCGCCGCCCTCCTGGTCGACTGGGATGACATTCAGTTTCGGCAGCACCCAACCGAGCACGGGGACATCGAGCAACGATTTGCGCGCCAGAAAATAGATCGCGCGCCGGCAGGCGATGCCGGCGAAGGGCGGATCCAAATAGCTTTCGTGATTCATTGCCAGGATGACCGGCCCTTCCTGGATGACGCGCTCCGGATGAATGACGCGAAAGCGAAAAAGGACCCGCGCGATCAGGCGGGTGAGGTGATAGATCGTGAAATACCAGGGATTCACCGCGCGATGGTTAGTCCCTTTAGTTTCAAGCGGCCGATGATTTCGCCGACCACTCCATCGATCGTCAGGTTGGAGCTGTCGATTACATGCGCGTCCTCGGCGATGATCAAAGGGGAGGCGCGACGCGACGAATCCGCTTCGTCCCGCGCGGTAACTTGGTCGCGTTGTCCCTGCGCCGCGCGTCGGCGCAAGCGAATTTCCGGCGAGGCGTCGATGTAAAACTTGAAGGGCGTCTCGGGAAAAACGACCGAGCCGATATCGCGGCCTTCCATCACGAGATCGTTCGTCACGGCGTAACGACGGAGATGATCGACCAGGATTTCCCGCACACGCGGAACGCTGCTGACGAGCGAAACATTGTCATTCACGCGATCTTCGCGCAGGAACGGCTCGGGATCGACGCCGTCGATCCGCACGAACGAGTCGCGGTCGCGCAGCTCGCAGGCAATCGCGGCGCTCCCGGCGAGCTGCTCGATCGCCGCCGCATCGTCGGCGGGGATTCCGCGCTCGAGCACGAGCCAGGTTATCGCCCGGTACATCGCGCCGGAGTTGACGTAAACAAAGCCAAGGCGGCGCGCCAGCTCCCGGGCGACACTGCTTTTCCCGGAAGCGGCCGGGCCGTCGATCGCGATGATCTTGTGCGCGGAAGGGGCGTTCATCGCGAGACCGGCGCGCGGGGGCGGCTATACCTCCTCCGCGCGCGAGTGCGAGAGTGAACTGATGACCGGTGTGGTGGTGCGAAACCCCTTCGGATTACCCAACTCGCTGAGCATCTTCTCAAAACCCGGATAGGAACTCGCGACACAATCTACGTCCTGGATGACCGTCTCGCCTTCCGCGAACATACCCGCGACGGCGAACGCCATCGCGATGCGGTGGTCGCCGAAACTCGAAAGCCGCGTGCCATGGAGCGGAGTGCCACCGTGGATCTCGAGTCCGTCGGTCAACTCGACCACTTGTCCTCCCATTGAGCGCAGGTTGTGGGCGATGGCGGCGATCCGGTCGGTTTCCTTGACGCGCAATTCCTGGGCGTGCCGGATGATGGTAGTTCCGTTGGCGAGCGCGCCGGCGACGGCGAGAATCGGCAACTCATCGATCAGTTGCGGGATTTCTTTACCCTGGATGACGGTCGCCTTTAAACGCGCGCCGGTGATTTCGACGATGCCGCGCGGCTCGACCTGATCGACGTCCTCGATCGCTTCGCGCACCTGCGCACCCATGCGCACGAGGACACCGAGCAAGCCGGTGCGGGTTTCGTTCAGGCCAACTTCCCGCACCAGGAGATGACCGCCCGGTTGGGCCGCCGCGGCGACGAGCCAGAAGGCGGCGGAAGAAATATCGCCCGGGATGCTAAAGTCGCGGGACTCCGGCACGTGATCGCCGAAGACACTCACGCCGGTTTCATCCTTGTGCGTGCGGATGAGAAAGTAATTGAGCATCAGCTCCGTGTGGTTGCGCGTGGGGACGGGCTCTTGCACGGTGGTTTTCCCCTTGGCAAAGAGGCCGGCGAAAAGCAGGGCGCTCTTCAACTGCGCGCTTGCCACCGGCATCGAATACTTGATCCCATGGAGCGGCGCGCCCTCGATCCGCAGCGGCGCGGTTTCGTGTTCGCCCTCGGCTGCGATTTTGGCCCCCATCAAACGGAGCGGCTCAAGGATGCGCGCCATCGGGCGTTCCGAGAGCGAGCCATCGCCGACGAGCCGGCTCTTGAACGGCTGGCCGGCCAGCATGCCGGCCAGCAGTCGCATTGTAGTGCCGGAGTTGCCGCAATTAATATCGGCTTGCGGGGCGGTTAGTTTCCGTTTCTTGCCGTGCACGATGAGCACTTCAGGCTCGGGTTGTTCGATCGTGATCCCGAGCGCACGCATCGCGACGACGGTGTTCATGCAATCGGCGCTGCGCGAAAAGCCGCGCAACACGCACGGGCCGTTGGCCAGCGAGGCGATCAGGACGGCGCGATGCGAAATACTTTTGTCGCCCGAGACGGTGATCTCCGCCTCAATTCGCGGCGCGCGTTTTATGCGAAGGTCATCCATGTTTTTGGGAAAAAGGCGCCGGTCGCGGGCTTACCGGCCAGCGTGGAGAAGAATCCCAAGTTGCGTGTAAATGTCCAGTGCGGCGGCGCGAAAACGGCGCACCGCCGGTCCGCGGAGGGTGCGACACGGGGACCGCGGTTCGTCAGGGAACGAGGAAGATTTTTTGCGTGTAGGGATCGCGCACCTCGGAGCCGGGTGGGAAACCCCGCACGTCGACCAGCCCGGCGTCGGGTGCGTAAGGGCTCTTGACAAAGCCCGGCTTGTCGGGCACCGGAATGCCGTAAGGTACGTCGCCCTTCGTCGGCTTGACCGGCGCGGCCGTGGCCGCGGTCTGCGGCGGCGGCGGCGGGGTTGTAGTGACTTCCGGTGGCGGCGGCGTGCCTTGATTGAAGGGTTGCTGGGTCGGGTATTGCGTCTCGGGCGCTTGCTGGTAGGTGGTGGCATGCGGACGGCGCGGCGGCGGCTCCGGTTCCGAACAAGCGGCAACGAAAAGGGTCGTGAGGAGCGCGAGCGAGATCGATTTTTTCATACGGGTTTTGCCTTGAGCGATGTGACCAGTTTGTAGTGCATTCGGTCGCGAGTGACAAAGAATATTTGCAGCAGATCGCGCGGCCCATTCGTTTCCGGACAAAAATACAAATTCACGGGCGATGCTTTTCGAATCAAAAAAGGAAATGGAGCGGCGCGAAGAAGTCATTCTGGTGATTGACGATGACCGTGGGAGTCGGCGGATGTTGCTGCGGGCGCTGGGCGAAGCCGGCTATGCCTGCCGCGAATCGGCCAGTGGGGTTGAGGCGCTGGAGATGCTCCACGCAGAGGCGCCGTCGCTGCTCCTGCTCGATTTCGATATGCCGGAACTGAACGGGGCGGAGGTGCTTTCCCGCCTCCGCGAGGATGCCGACCCCGCGATTGCGCAATTGCCGGCCATCATGCTCACCGGCTTCGGCGGCAGGGCAACCGAAGTGCATTGTCTGGAGGCGGGCGCGAATGATTTCGTCACCAAGCCGATCAACCTCCCGGTCCTGCGGGCGCGGATCGATACGCAGTTGCGGCTGCAATCGCTCCGTCGGCAGTTGCAGCAGCAGAACGATGAGCTGGAGGCGTGGCGCAAAGATCTGGAGCGAGACCTGGCAGCGGCCCGTCTTACCCAGCGATCGCTCATCCCGCAGAAGCCACCGCTTTTGCCCGGCTGGGAAGTGGCCGCGGTCTATCGCCCGGTCATTCAGGTCGGAGGCGATATCTACGGCTGGTTGCGGATGACGGATGGTCGCACCCTCTTCTGGATCGCGGATGCGACCGGCCATGGGGCGGCGGCGGCCTTGCTCACCACCCTCGCGAAGTTGCTTTTCCACCACGGCAGCGGGGAGCACGCGCGCCCGGCGGAAATCATGGAGGCGGTGAACAACGATTTCCGCAGTATTTTCGGCGCGCGCTCCTTCATGACGGCGATGTGCGTCGCGCTCGAGGCGCAGACGGGGTGCGCGAGTGTCGTCGGAGCGGGCCATCCGCCGCTCATTGTTGCGCGCCGCGCGGGGGCGGCCGAACTGGTCACTTCGATCGCCCCCCCGTTAGGCTTGCTCGAGAAGTCGCACTTCGAGGAAACGACCATTGCCCTGCAACCGGGCGACGGGTTCCTTCTCTACACCGATGGCCTTTACGGCGCATCGAAAGTGGCAGCCGAGCGCTGGACGCCCACGCGTTTGCAGGCGCTGATGACCGACGATCACTCGAGCGCGCAGGCTTTGCTCGGGCATTTACTCGAGCGGGCTGCGCCGGATAAGGGGGAGCCACAGGCTGACGATCTGGCGGCGCTGGTCGTGCGGCGCGGGTCCTGAGCCCGTAATATTTTTTTTCGCCGGAGTAAAATTAGTATTGCTCTCGTGCAGCCCAACGATTAATCAGCCTCTATGCCCAAATCCACAGCCAAAAAAACGCCCTCGAAACGCAAACCCAACGCAGCTTTTATGAAGCCCGTTCAGCC
>DATMNS010000239.1:0-8306 GCA_035568735.1 Chthoniobacterales bacterium
CGCCGCGAATGCCGCGGCCGGCGACGCACTCGATCTCGGTCGTCTCGACGAGGGGAAAATCATCCGGCGGCTGGCCGTGGTGGCCGTAGTAGTTGTGGCCGGGAGAGGTAAAGATTTGGTCGATGATCATGCGGAAGGGGATCCTGGAAAACGTTCAACGTTCTACGTTGAACGTTCAACTCGCGAGAGCTTTCGGAGTGCAACGTCCAATCGGGGAGCAACTCGTTTTGCGTTGAACGTTGGACGTTGGGCGTCGGACGTTGGACCGTTCCGCACATGAACACCGTCTGGCGCGTCTTCGCCTACCTCAAACGCTATCCCTGGATGGCCGCCGGGACGCTGGGGTGCGCGATCGTGAGCACGCTCATGATCATTGTCTTTCCGGCGGTGACGAAGTTCATCATCGACGACGTCATCGCGGGACATCGGCCCGCCTTGCTGCTCCCGATGGTCGGTCTCGCGCTGGCCGCCTTTTTCCTGCAGGATGTGCTCAACGGCCTGCGGATTTTGCTCAACAACAACTTCGAGCAAAAGGTCATCTTCGATCTGCGGAGCGATCTTTTCCGGCACATCGAACGGCTGCCGCTGCGCTGGTTCGATAATCGCGCGACGGGCGACCTGATCACGCGCGTGGTGGAGGACGTGAACTCGGTCGAGCGGGTCCTGATCGACGGGATCGAACAGGGTGTCGTCGCGATTTTGCAGGTCGCGATCGTGAGCGTCGCGCTCTTTTACTTTAACGGCAGCCTCGCCTGGTGTGTGCTCGCGCCGGTGCCGTTGCTCGCCGGCGGCGCGCTCGCTTACACGCTCACCGGCCCGAGCCGCTATCGTCCGCAACGACGCGCCGCCTCGGCCCTGAACGCGCTCCTGCTCGACGACCTCGCCGGGATTCGGCAGATCAAATCGTTCGTTAGGGAAAAACAGGAACACCTCCGGTTTAATCGGGCCAGTGAAACCCTGCGCCAGGCCACCCTGCGGATCATGCGCGCCTGGGCGCTCTACAGTCCGTCGATGGATTTTTTGAATTCGTTAGGCTTGATTCTCGCGATCGGCTTCGGGGGACGCTCGGTCTTGCGGGGCGAGATGCAGGTCGGCTCCCTCGTCGCCTTCATTACCCTCACGCGATTCCTCTATGAACCGGTGACGCGGTTGCACCAGTTGAATCAACTCGTGCAAGCCGGCCGCGCGGCCGGCGAGCGCGTTTTCGAAATTCTCGACGAACCGGAAGAGCCGGGGCTGCGCGAAGGCGAGACGGTAACGGAGATTGAGGGCGAAATTCGCTTCGGCGACGTAAGCTTCGCCTATGCGAAAGGCCTGCCGGCCTTGAGCAATATTTCATTTCACGCGCGACCGGGCGAAACGATCGCGCTGGTCGGCGCAACCGGTGCGGGCAAAACGACGCTCGTGAATCTGCTCGCGCGCTTTTACGAATACACCTCCGGCGCGATCACGATCGACGGAAAACCGATTCGCGAATTTGGTCTGCACGCGCTGCGGGAAATGATCGGGATGGTGACGCAGGAGAGCTTTCTTTTTAACGGGACGATCCGCGAAAACCTTCTCCTCGGGAAGCCGGACGCGACGGACACCGAGCTGCTGGAAGCGGCCGAGGCGGCGAACGCACGCGCTTTCATCGACCGGCTGCCGACCGGCCTCGGCAGCGTGGTCGGCGAACGCGGGGTGAAACTGAGCGTCGGGGAAAAACAGCGGCTTTCGATCGCGCGCGCACTGTTGAAGGATCCGCCGATCCTGATTCTCGACGAAGCCACCGCCAGTGTCGATACCACGACCGAGCGCCTGATCCAGCAGGCGTTGGAGAACCTGATGTTTCATCGCACCTGCATCGTGATCGCGCACCGGCTCTCGACCATTGTGCGGGCGGACCAGATCCTGGTTTTGGACCACGGGCGTATCATCGAGCGCGGGACGCATGCCGGACTGCTATCGTTAGGCGGAAAATATGCGCGCCTCTGCGAGCAGAGCTTTCTGGAGACGACCGGCGAGATCGACGCCGCGCCGGAATTCGTGGCGAACTGAGCAACGCCCTTCCCGGGGCGAGCGCGACGACGCTAACTTCCAATTCGAGCTGGGGGCCGAAAAATGCTAATTCGCCGCCGAGGCCATCACTCGTTAGGCGGAGTGGCGCTGGGGGAAGGGGAGGGCGCGGCGACGCCGGGCGCACCGGGAATCACCAGGGTTTGTCCGATCTGCAGCTTCCGGTCGTTCTCGATGTGATTGAATTTCTGCAGTTCGTCGATGCCGACTTTGTGCAGCTTCGCGATCGAGGTCAGCGTTTCGCCGCGAGCGACGACGTGGGTGGATCCACCCACGGCGGGCGCGGGGACCGGCGACGACGCTTCGCCCGCCGCCGTCGCTTTGGGACGCTCGATCTCCTGCTGCAAACGGAGGATTTGCTGCGAGAGAGCGTCGATCTTGACGTTTTGCGCGTCGATCTTTCTGGTCAGGCTGAGGAGTTCGCTCGTGGCCGAAGTTTCCGCGGCGGGACTGGGACTTTGGGCGGGCGCGTGGAACGCGAGGAAGCCGCTCAAACAAAGGAGCGCAAGCGTGCGGCGGAAGCGAATCATGGGCAAGCTTGACATTTTCGTCGGATGCTGGCAAGCGCGCCAGTTTGCGTTCGTGACGCATTAACGGTAGCGTTTTTCCATGCCAGAGCGGACGGAAAAACCGGTGGCGCCCGTGCCTTGGGGACCGCAGCAGGGTGACGGCGGCGGGCCCAAGTCCCCCGACGTTTCCAAGCCGGACACGCGCGATTTGTTGAAGAAAATGCGCAAGGTGGACCCGAACCAATCGAAGCGCTACCGGCAGCGCACTGGCCAGTGAGCGACCTATTAGGCGCGGCGGCGTTTGATTTTCCGGCGCTCTTGCGGCGGCACGGCTTGCTGAATGAAGCGTCGCTCCTCCCGCCGGCGAGCACGAGTCACCCGGCATCAACTTTCACGCCGACGCAGGCGACCACGATCCTCGCCTTTAAGTTTACCGGCGGCGTTTTGGTCGCCGGCGACCGGCGGGCGACGGCCGGCAACACGGTGGTCTACGATCGCGCCGACAAGGTGTTGGAGATCGACCGGCACTCGATCATGGCGATCGCGGGCGTGCCGGCGACGGCCTGGGAAATGGCGCGTGTGCTCGAGCATTCGCTCCAATATTTTCGCCGGACTCAACTTCAGGAGATGAGCGTGGATGGCAAGGTTCGCGCGCTCTCGAAACTGCTGCGGGATAATTTTGGCTTCGTTCTGCAGGGCGTCGGCGTCGTCGTGCCGATTTTTGCGACCTACGATTTTGCGGGCGACGGTCAGGCGCGGCTTTATTTCTACGACGCGATGGGCGCGCAGTTCGAGGTCGCGGAGTACGCGGCAACCGGCTCGGGTTCGCCGGCGGTGCGCGGGGTCTTGTTTTACGAAAACCGCTGGGGAAAAAAACGGTTGCAGAAGCTCAGCGAAGAAGATGCTGTGACCGTCGCCCTGCGGGCCCTCGACACGGCAGCGGAGGCCGACACGGCGACCGGTGGAGTGGATCGTCATGCGAAGATCTTCCCGCTGATCAAAATCATCTCGCACGCCGGGATCAAAACATTGCCGGAGGAGCAGATCGCCGCGCGTTTCAAGCGCACCGTCGCATGATCGAGGAGCCCTATCGTTGGGTCGAGGCGATCGCGAACCGGCGCGAATACATCGAGACACAGCTCGCGCCGGGCAGTCCGATCGCGGCGCTGAGTTATCGCGATGGGATTCTCTTCGTGACCGTCAGTCGGGCGCGGCAAAAACTCTTCGAGATTTACGATCGCATCGCGCTCGGGGCGATCGGGCATCCGGGGGACATCGAGCGGCTGCGGATGGCGGCGATCGAGCTGGCGAGCACGGAGGGCTTCACCCGTTCGGCGGGCGATGTGTCGCTGCGACGGCTGGCTTTTTATTCGCTCAGCCCGGTCTTGAAAACTGCCTTCGAACAAGTCTATGGCGCGCCCTATCTGGCGCGGATGATTTTTGCGGAAGTGGGCGCGTCGCCGGCGGAGGATCTATTTTTGCGAGTGGAATACGACGGTGCGATCGCGGCCGGCGGAGCGTCCGCGGACACCCAGCCACCGCGCTTTAGCGCCATTAGCGGGACAACGCCTTCGGCCGAGTTGATGGAGGAACTGTTGCGTCGCGACCACGATTCCGACTGCACTTTGGGCGCGGCTCTAAAAGTGGCGCTCGACGCGTGGAGCGCGGGCAGTATGCGGGCGGGCGACGACGAAGTGAAAGAGATCCCGGGGCACGCCGCGCTGCTGAAGCATCGCCAGGAAAAGCTGAAGAGCGCGACGGTAGAGGCCTGTGTTTTGGAGCGAAGCGGCGCGAACGCGATTCGGTATCGTTCAATCGCCGACGGGGAGTTAAAGGAGCTGACTGCTGCCTAACGAATTAGTAATGAGTGATTCCATCGGCGTCGCCGTGGCGTTGTAGCCGGGGGCGGTGACCCGACCTTTTTTGGCGATAAACGCTCTGCGATGCCGGGGGGGCGACGCCCCCGGCTGCGACCGCGTGCCTCGCGCTTGCTTGCGAAGCAGCGGTTGAGTAAGAGGAAATATGCGGCGCGTGTTCCCGTGGCTCGGGGTCCTTCTCCTGACGGTTTCCTTCGTCTGGTTCGTCCGACTACCGGTGCCGATGCATCCGGCGTCCGCGCCGCGCCAACCCAGGGTGCGCGGCGCGCAACCGCTGGTCGTGGTGCTGGATCCTGGACACGGCGGACAGGATTCGGGCGCGATCTGCGGGGGGCTCGCGGAAAAGGACCTGGCGCTCGACGTTGCTCTGCGCACGGAGTTGCTCTTGCGTGCGGACGGTTGCGCGACTGTCTTGACGCGCGCCAACGATCGCTATCTGTCGCTTGCGGAACGGGCCGCAGTCGGAAATCGCGAGGAGAACTCGCTTTTCGTCAGCATCCATTTCAACGATGGAACACGCGCGACGGCTTCCGGGGTGGAGACCTATTATGCTCCGCAGCAGTCGGCGTCGCACTTTGGCTTTCTCTCCTGGCTGCCGTTCTTGCAACGAACCGAGGCCAGCCCGCTGACGGGAAAAAGCGAAAGCCTGGCCAGCTGCATTCAGGCGGCTCTGATCGCGCGCACCGGCGCGGTCAATCGCGGGATCAAGGCGGAGCAGTTTTACGTCATCGCCAACGTGCGGCATCCGGCCGCCTTGGTGGAAGGCGGCTTCTTGACCAACAAATCTGACGTGACGAGATTGGCGACCGCGGAATATCGTCAGCAGATTGCCGCGGCGATCAGTGACGGCGTGCATCGCTACCGGGAAGCGATCCGGCAGGGCGAGCCGACGCTGGCGCTGGCCGCCGCCCAGCCTGAATAACGGGAAACATACCGCGTCGAATCCCACCTATGCAACGAATCGTCTTCGCCTTCCTCGCTCTTCTGGTGGTCGGCGCCGGCGCGCTGCGGGCGGATCAAACGACCTCGGCCGTGCAACAGGCGCTGAAGGACCAGGGATTCTATTACGGAGACGTGACCGGGGAGAAGACGGCGGACACGACGGCGGCGATTCGGCGCTACCAGATCCGGAACGGGCTCCAAATCACGGGAGAAATCGATGCTGAAACGTTGCGATCGTTAGGGGTGGGCGGCGCGGGAGCGCGGGCCGCGGCGCAGCCGCGCGCCACGACGCCGCCAGAAGAAGAGACGGAGGCGAACAGTGGAGACACGGCGACGCAGTCCGCGGAGATTTCGCCGCCGCCACCGCCGGCCGGTTACGCACCGCAGGGAACAGGCGGATTGCGTCCTGAAGCGAGCGGTGTTTTCCAGGGGACGCCGTACGAAATTGCGCCGCCGGATTTGCAACGGCACGTGATTGTGGGGGCGCAGACGCTCCTCGCCCGCTACGGCTATTATCGGAGCGGGATCGATGGTGAGTTCGGTCCCGGCACGGCGGTGGCGGTGCGGACATTCCAGTCGCGCGCCGGGCTCGTGCCGGACGGTCGGTTAAACATGGAGACGCTTGGAGCGCTCGGTTTACTCCCGGGGCAACACGCCCCGGGATTTTCCGTTCCGAGACGGCGGCTGCAAGGGCGGCCGATCTATCGCGGACAATGGATTCCCGGTACTTAGTCGTGATGCGCCAACGCTCAAAGCTGTAGACGAGGGCGCCGACCCTGGCTTCGCCAAGCTTGGTCTTCTTACCCGCCGGGATTCAGCAACTCCAGGCTACAATCGGAAACGGACCGACTGGAGTTCGGCAAAGACCGTGCCGATAAAAATGCCCGCCTCGACCCGGAGCAAGAGTCGATCGGCGTCGTCGGAAACCCACACGCTCGCGCGCCGGAATTTCTTGTGCGGCTCGAGCTCCCCGTTTTTTCCGATCTTGTAGAGTTGCACGTCGAGTTTGATCGCTTTGTACGTGCCGGCGCCGATCGTGATGGAGGGATGGCCCGAGACGGTGAGCGTGGCGAGGTAGGGGCTGGTTGCGGGATAGACCACGAGACGATACACATCGCTCTCCCGCAGGGGCTGGCTGCGGAGATAGAGGAGCGCGGAGTGCATGTCGAAGACTCCGCCCGGAAAAGTGAACGTTTTCAGTTCCGACCTTTTGTTCGTCTTGGTATCGATCCGGGTGCGCTCCACTCCGTCGGCCGTGAAGACCAGATCGTCGGTCACGGTTTTTCGGCTTCGCTCTTCGACCTGGCTCATCTCAATCGGTCGGAGGGTGATCGCATCGGTCACCGCGCGATGGCGCACATCAAATTTCCAGAGTGCGCGGGCAACGCCAACGGTCTGGCCGACGCCTTGGAATTGCAGGCGAGTGGGGCTCTTGTCGAATTGGACGTCGGCGGTGGCGGCGACCAGATCGTTCCAGCCGAAGTTGTAGGTTGCGACGAATGGTCGAGGATCGGGGAAATCTCCGCGCGGCAAGCTGGTGACAGTCTTCTCCCAGGCCGGAGGAGTGGCGGTCGGCGAAATACTGGCCAGGCTCGCGCTTAACCAGATCGCGATAATCCCACGGAAACCCACCGGTCGACCATCCGATGCCGGTTGGCGACTTGCAAATGGCTGTCGCCGGGGTCGCGCCCTGGCATTCTGGTGATGGCGCGAGCGCTTCTGGGATTACCGACTCCAGCGATCAGGGCGAAAAAAAAGCGCAGGCCGTCGGCGTGCGCTTTTCCTTGAAATTGATTCGCTCGTTAGGGCTTCGCCTTGGCGGCGGGAGTGGCGGCCGCTTTCGGCGCTGGTTTGTTCAACTGCGCGACGACCGAATCGGTAAAATCCATCTCGGGCTTGGAAAACATGAGCATCGGGACGCCGTTCAGGCTCACGCCTGAGGAGTCGAAGACGAGATCCATGTTGTCGGCTTTAACCTTGGCCATGACGACATCGGTGATTTCCTTCACGATCCCGTCGCGCATCCGCACGGCCTGTTCCTGCAACTGCTTCTCGCGGGTCTGGCGGAAATCGTTGATCTCCCGCTCCATGTTCTTGATGCTGGCGATCTTTTCATCGCGATCTTTCGCTTTTTGCGTCTTCGCCTCGGCGCTCAGGGCCGGGGCTTCGAGTTGCTGGTTGAGTTTGTTGATTTCGTCCAGCGCCTTCTTGTAGGCATCGGCGCGATCGTCATATTCCTTTTTCGCGGCGTTCTTGGCGTCGTTGATTTTCGTCTCGGCGTCCTTCGTTTTATTATATTCTTTGAAGGCACGATTCATGTCGATGGTGCCGACCTTCATACCTTGCGCGAAGGCTCCAACCGGGAGCGCGAAAGCAGACAGAACGGCCACGAGGATAAGCTTTTTCATAGATGTAGGGTGAGACAGGTAATTGGGATGGCGTTAGACTGCAAGTCCCACCTTTTGTTCAAAATTGGTAGCCGACGCTGAACTGGACTTTGCCGCCGCCCGAGTTGTTGTCCTTTTGGATGGGGATGCCGTAGTCGATCTTCAACGGCCCGATTGGGAGATCGAGGCGCAAGCCGAAGCCGACGTCGGAAGCGAGGTGCGAGGTGCCGAAGTCGTAGGCATTGACGTTGACAAAGCCCGTATCGTAGAAAACGGCGGCGCGCACGCGGTCGATGACCTTGATCGTGGTTTCAATCGTAAAGCGGGCGAGTGTGTTGCCGCCGAGCGGTTCGCCATTCATGTCTTTCGGCCCGACGTCGCGGAAGTTGAAGCCCCGGAGGTCATTCGCGCCACCGAGGAACAAGCGGTCGAAAATAGCGACGTGATCCCCGCTCCCCCAGTTGTCGATGACCGCGGTTTCTCCATTGAGCGTGAGAATGATGTCGTAAGGAAAAAGGAAATATTGCGAGGCTTCC
>DATMNS010000240.1:0-3757 GCA_035568735.1 Chthoniobacterales bacterium
GAGCATGGAGTGAGCTCCCCGCGGATTCATCACCAGCAGCACGAAATCGGTGGCTTGCCCGCCGATCTGGAAGCCGATGCTCCCGCCTTCCAGAGCCATCATCGAGGGCGCGCTCCACGGGCCGGTGTAGTGTTCACCGGTGCGGCAAGTCATGGAGCCGCGGCCATAGCTGCCGCCCACGACAAAGGCGGCCTTTAAAACCGAGGGATAAACGATGAGGCATTCGGCTTTGTCGATGAGATCCTGCGGGATGTCATCGGGGATATCCATAATCTCCTTGATCACCGTGCCGCAGTTTTCAAGCCGGTCGGCTTCTTTTCTGTCTTCTTGGGACCACAGCGGCGGCGCGATCATCGCCAACGCCATGAGACAGGAACTGATTCGCTTAGTCAAATTTCACCTCGCTGAAGGTTACTGGGCTAAGTAATGATAGGTTGCTCCGGCTTTAGGCGCAACCTGCAGTTTGTCGAGGACCGCGGGTGCTGCCGGTTTCAGGCCCGCGTGACCTGTAGGTCCAGGCGCGCTGTTCAGAAAATGTTGCGCGGGCTTTCGACTATACTTTCACCTACGGCGGTTTATCGGCAGAGGATACATGGGCTTAGGAAACCGTTTTGCATGGTGGGCCTTGGCGCTGACAGCGGCGATGGCCTTATCGGGATTGCCCGTGGCGCCCGGGGGCGCGCAGAGCAATCCGGTGCGAGAACCGGCTTGCTCGGCGACCAAGCCCGACGGAGGACGCGAAGAGCGTTCTCCCAAGCGGGCTGCCGCGGCCGCCGCGCGTTTTGCCGGGCGGGCCGCGACGCTGCTGGCCGCCTCGCCTGCGAGCAAAGGCGATTGGGGCCTGCTGATCGTAGATGCCGAGACCGGAGAAACCCTCTTTGAGCGAAACGCCGACGGCTATTTTGTTCCTGCTTCGAACATGAAGCTTTTTACCACCGCCCTGGCGTTAGCCAGGCTGGGTCCGGACTACAAATTTCACACCACCCTCGAAACGCGCGGCACGATCTCGCCGGACGGCACGCTTTCTGGCGATGTCCTACTGGTCGGGCGAGGCGACCCGAATCTCTCGAACCGCAGATTTCCTTTCGAGCTGAAGGAAGAGTTTGACGGGCCGCCGGAAAAAGCGCTGATCGAACTGGCCGAGGCGCTTCGGGCGGGCGGCGTGAAAGAAATTTCGGGCGACGTGATCGGCGACGACAGCTATTTTCCCCGCGAGCGCTATCCGAACGGCTGGGAAATCGACGACATGGTCTGGGAGTACGGCGCCGCTATATCCTCGATCGTTGTGGATGACAACACCGTGGCGCTGACGCTGACGCCTGGCGAAAGAATGGGAGATCCGGTGCTCGCATCGGTCGCGCCGCTGACGCCCGATTTTGCTTTAGAGAACGACGTGACCACCTCGGCTGCGGAAGTGAAATCGGATTTGACGCTGACGCGCGAGCCGGGCGCGAATCTTGTGGTGGTGCGCGGCACGCTCCCCGCAAAAGGCGCGCCACGCAAGCTGGTGCTGGCGATTGAAGAGCCGGCGCTGCATGCCGCGTCGCTGCTTGCAGGGTTGCTCTCCGAACGCGGTGTAAAGCTCGATGGAAAGATTCGCGCCGTTCATGTTGCAGATACCGACCGAACGCCACGGACGATTCTCGCCGAGCACGTTTCCGTGCCGCTCGGCGATTCCGTGAAGCTCGTCAACAAGATCAGCCAAAACCTGCACACCGAAATGCTGCTGCGAACCGCGGTGCGGCAAAACGGCTTGTGGAGCACTCCGGAAGAAATGCTGAAAACTCCGCAGGACTTTTATGCCGCGGCAGGAATCGCGCCGGACGACGTCATGCAAACGGATGGCTCGGGGCTCTCCCGGCACGACCTGGTCACGCCGCGCGCAATCGCGACTCTGCTCCGTTACGCGCAGGGGCAAACGTGGTTCGCCCCGTACTATCGATCGCTGCCGGTGGCGGGAGTCGACGGCTCGCTGCAGGACCGCATGAAGGCTACGGTAGCGGCCGGAAGAATTCATGCGAAGACGGGATCGGTCGAGCATGTGCGGACGCTCTCGGGTTTCGCGGAAACCCCCAGCGGGCGCCGCCTGATCTTTTCGTTTCTCGGCAACAACCAGGGCGGAGGAAATCACGAAGCGGCCGATGTCTTGAACGGGCTTTGTGTGGCCATGATTGAGGAGTTTGATGAGGCCGCCGCTGCCATCGTGCCTGCGCACGAGCGCAAAAAACAGAGATGAACCCTCGCGGGGGCCATCGGGACTCTTTCTAACGAAATGGGAAGCAGTCGAAAAACAAAAATGTCGCGAACGGCACAAGACGTACTGGAGTTTGACAAGCTGCTCGAACTTTTGCGGTTGAGGACCACTTCGGCGCCGGGGCGGCGGGCTGTGGATGCGCTGGAGTTTTTAACGAACCGCGTGGCGCTAGAAGCGGCGTTTAGGTTGATTCGCGAAGCGCGGGAATGGCTGCGCGGGGGCGGCGAGTTGGGATTCGGCGGGCTGGCCGATCCCGAGGGATGGCTCGAAAAAATAGCGGGGCCAGGTATTGTTCTGGAGGCCCGGGAGCTCTTGGATGCCGCTTCGCTCCTGGAAACCGCGGCAGGGTTGCGCGGACAGTTCCGGGAAGAAGCGGCGAAATTTCCCTTGTTGGCCGCGCGCGTCGCTTCGCTGGGGGATTTTCGGGAGGCGCTGGCGGCCATCCGTCGGTGCGTGTTGCCGAACGGCGAGATTGGCGACCAGGCTTCCTCGGCGCTGCGGCGCATTCGCGCGAGCATCACCGAGACGCGGGAAGCGATTCAGAAAACGCTCAAACAAATCCTGCGATCGCGCCATGCGGAGGCCGGGGAAGATTACGTCACGCTGCGCAATGAAAGATTTGTAATTCCCGTGCGCGCGGAAAGCCGGCGCAGTGTGCCGGGCATCATGCATGGAGCTAGCGCTACCGGGCAGACCGTGTTTCTCGAGCCGTTCGAGACCGTCGAAGTGAACAACCAGCTCGTGCAGCTTGCCGAGGACGAAGCCGCGGAGATCCTGAGAATTCTGCGTGAACTGACGGAACGATTGCAGGTCGTTCGCGAACCCTTGCTCGTGGCGGCGGAGACCATTGCGGAGCTTGACGGCGTGTTCGCTCGCGGGCGCTTTGCGCGCGATTTCGATGCGTCGATGCCGGAGTTTTCTGACGCTTCGGAATTGCGTTTGGTCGAAGCGCGACATCCCGTGCTGGAAGACAAGCTGCGCCGGGAAGAGCGCGCCGTTGTGCCCCTGACCCTGGCGCTGGGCGGCGCGGAAAAAGTTTTGGTCATCAGCGGACCGAACACCGGCGGCAAGACCGTCGCGCTGAAAACGACCGGGCTCGCGGCGTTGGCCGCGCAGTCTGCTATTCCCGTGGCGGCGCAACGTGCGGTGTTGCCGGTTTTTGATCGCGTGCTGGTGGACATCGGCGACGAGCAGTCCATCGCCGCCGACCTTTCGACGTTTTCGGCGCACATGCTGAATTTGAAGACCATGCTCGGACTGGCGACGCCCGCATCGCTGGCGCTCGTTGACGAAATGGGCACCGGCACGGCGCCCGAAGAGGGTGCGGCGCTGGCGGTGGCGCTGCTCGATGAATTTCGCGCCAAGAATTGCATCGTGCTGGCCACCACCCATCACGACCGATTGAAAACTTACGCTTCGACCACGCCGGGCGTGGTCAACGCAGCTGTCGAATTTGACGACGTAAACTTGCGGCCGACCTACCGCCTGATGGTCGGCGTGCCG
>DATMNS010000241.1:0-2763 GCA_035568735.1 Chthoniobacterales bacterium
GGAACGCGCGACTTCGATCCCTTCGGCGCCGCCTCCAGAACGATTTCCTCAGCAGACTTGTCATCCCGGAGGCCCTTGAAGGCCGCCGCCCGAAGCAGTCTGTCCCGGGTCCAACCGCGGTATTCGATCTCGCAGACGAGGCGCGGCTCGACCCAACGGACGCCTTTTTCGGTTCCAGCGGGGAGCGGTTTTGCGAAAGATGGCTTGATTGCGCTGATTATCTCAAGCTCATCGCGCAGCGCTCTCGCCTGCTCTTGGGACCAGCCTGTCCCGACCCGGCCGGCGTAAACAAGGTTTTGATTGTCATAATACCCGAGCGCCAGTGATCCGACGGCCCGGCTAGTTACCGTCGAGGGGATATAGCCCAGGATTACGAACTCCTGTCTCTCGACGCATTTACTCTTGAGCCAATGATCGCCGCGGCCGGGTCGATAGGGCAGGTCCGCGCGTTTGGAAATAATCCCTTCGAGTCCGAATCGGCATGCGTGCTCCAACATGGTTGGCCCGTCCACATCGAGATGCTCGCCAAAGCGAATGGGCGAGCCGGGCGGCAAAATGGTGAAGAGCCGCTGCAGCAGGTCTTTGCGGTCCTTGAGAACCACTTTCGTTAGATCTAACCCTTCGCAGTAGAGAACATCGAATACGAAGTATCGGAACCGGTCCGGGCGACCGGTTTTCAGATCGGCCTGCAAATCATTGAAGCTCGATAGGCCGCTCGCATCCTCGACGACGATCTCCCCGTCGATCCACGCCGAGCCAAGACCGAATGCCTTCAATGCGTCCGCTATGCTGCGAAAGCGTTCAGTCCAGTCGAGCTTTTTGCGCGTCAATAGACGGATTGTGCGCCCGTCGATCCGCGCCTGCATGCGGTAGCCGTCATATTTGATTTCATGGATCCATTTCGGGCCGCTCGGAGGTCTTTCACACGGCGATGCGAGGCTCGGCTCGAGGAAAGCCGGGAGCAGTCCCGCGCGAGCGCCGGAAGTTTTGCCGACGTTCGGTAGGGAAGCTTTTCGCGCTTTCGCCACCCCGACTCTGGCCGCGTGATCGTTCCGTAACTCACCTGCGGCCGCGAGCTCTTCGTTCGTTCGGCCGCTGATTTGTGATGTTGCCTCCTCGTCAGTGATTTCCCGATCGCCTATATGCTGGCCGAATTCATCGTCCGACTTGATGAGCAGCCATGGCTCGGTCTTCTCTCCGGATCGCGGCTGCATCCGAACCAGGTGCCAACGCCCTTTGAGCCGCGTGCCGTCGAGCGTAAACGCCAGATGCCCTTTCGCAAGCCCCTTTTGCGGATCGCCCTCCGGCTCCCATCGGCCGCGGTCCCAGACGATCATCGAGCCCGCGCCATATTCGCCCTTCGGAATGTTGCCCTCGAAATTGAGGTATGCGATCGGGTGGTCTTCGGTGCGGACCGCAAGCCGCTTTTCGCCGACCGTGAGGCTCGGGCCTTTGGTGACCGCCCAGCTTTTCAAGACTCCGTCCATCTCGAGCCGCAGATCGTAATGGAGCCGTCGCGCCGCGTGTTTCTGCACGACGAATTCTCGGCCCTCGCCCCTGTTAGGCGAACCTGCAGGCTCCGGAGTCCGGGCGAAGTCGCGCTTCCCGGCATATTCTTTGAGTGGCTTCCCCGCTCGGACGTGTGTGCTTTTTGTCTTGCCGACCGGCACGGCTGGTCTCCGTGCATTGCCTCGGCGAGGCGGACGGCCATTTGGTCGCGGGACAGGTGGTTTCCTCGCCCGGCGAGTATGAATGTGCGCTTCATGGCGCCCTCCCTCGGTTTGCCTCCACCCGTTCTCGCGCGGGCTCCCATCGGTTTCTTAAGACTGCCCCGCCAAAAGCGCAAACTTCTAAGCGGCGCGCGGAGCTTTCAGGGCGCCGCCGTCAATCTTCACTCCTGTCCCTGTCGGAAATCAAATCCGATCATGCTGATGGTGTAATCCGCCGAGAATCCGTGTCGGGAGAATGCACCTGGCAGCCTGAACATCCCGTCGTACCGGCGCATCCTTGAGATATGTCCGGGCGGCTCTGTCACATTACCAATCAGAGCGCGTAACGAAGAGACACCGGAACGCATCGCCCTCCGCGAAATCGGCGAGACATTAGCGCTCCCCAGATGCCGATCCTTCGTTCCTACTTGTCCGCTGATTATTCCGTTTCGCGGCGCTGCGGCAGGCTCCCGTGTTTCGCAAGCATGCGCGCCGCACGCTCGGCTGCCAGAGGGTCGGAAAAACGCTGGCCTTCTATGGCGTTAAAGCGGGGTAGCGCGGAATAGAAATTGAAACTGGTATTTTGGGAGTCGCGGGCGACAATTCCCGCAGTACGGCCGGAAACTTCGATGACATAGGCGTCGGGCATGTAAGTTTCCTTCTGCTGGCCTCAGTGAACACACAAATTTCAGGCCGCACAAGCCGCTTGCTCTGCCAGTCCGCCGGGCACCTCCGGCTAACAGAACCCAATGGCTAACGCGGGAATGACACGCTCTGCAGGCGCAACCGTGTCATTCAAAAGGAATTTGGGGGAAAATCGTTTGGCTTCGGCATGGTTCGGGGGGTTGGGATCGACTACGGCTTCGAGCATCGCATAGGAGCCGGGAATGCCGCCGCAATCCTTCCGAACGACAAACAGGCCTATCGATGCGATCCCCTCGGCGTGGTTGCGGAGGAACGTCTTCCACCCTTGAGATGGGGTCTCCTGTGCGTTGCCATTAACAACGCAGTCAACTGTTTTGGCGAGCCAGGCGCACTGGACCTCGTACGCCGG
>DATMNS010000242.1:0-2797 GCA_035568735.1 Chthoniobacterales bacterium
TATTTATGGTAGCGGAGCGCGAAAATTTTCAGTCATATTCGTACGAACCTTACCAAGACAGTTCGTAGGCGATGAAACGACCTCGGCGTTATTGATCGGGCTAATTTTGGCTTCGAGATTTCGCTTCACCTTTATCGAAGCGGGTCAGGAGCTGATGGAAAAGCTCGGCGACGATGTCACAGACGCCGAGTTTCAGCTGGCCTGTCGCCAAATAATCTACGATATCGAGCGTATGGAGCATGAATCGAGTGAATTCGGAATGAATAGTCCGGATCTCTTTCAACTGGCCTTCGGCCCTGAAAATCACGAAATAGTGAATGGGTTTTATGAGATTTGGTTCCCGGTAAGAAAGGATCTCTTTGCCTTGTTAGAACGGCGCCTGGGAGATCCGAGTACCGCGTCCCGCGAGAATGTTCGAGAAGAGATCAAGAAATTTACTAATACAGTGAGCCCTTACAATCGGCGTTTTCTGGAAATGTGCCTACAGAGATATACACTTTATCTCAAGGGTTGGTTGAAAAAACCTGAGTGATCTACGATTGAGCCGAAAGCCGTCGTCTCGATGGACGCGCCGCGGTCGTCCAGCGAATATTCAATTGCCCCCACACGCGCCTTCGCCGGGACGGCAGGAATGGCGCAATTCTTCAAGGTCAATGCCGCATGAAATAGACGCGGTAAAGCTGGTCGCGAAAGCTCTGGCTGGTGGCGATCGCGGTCTGGAAATCGGTTTTGCCGAGCACATAGGTGTCGACCTCGGTGACGGCGACGACGGCAGCGTTGCGCGGTTCGCCGCTGATCAGCGCGACTTCGCCGAAGAAATCACCCGGCCTCAGGCGCGCGACCTCATGCTCGGCGCGGATCACGTCGATCTGGCCTTCGGAAATCAGAAAGAACTCCTCGCCGGGTTCGCCCTCGCGAATGATGATTTCACCGGTGGAGTAATGTCGCTTCGTCATCCTTTCCGCAACGTCGGTGAGTTGTCGCGGCGTCAGGGTCTTGAACAAATCGATCGGGCGGAGGAACTCGCAAATCCTTAGCGCATCGTGCAGGACGACGTCGGACATGATCCTCCCGTCGACCATGTGGACGAGGCGATCGGCGCAATCGATAATCCGGTGATCGTGGGTGACCATCATCACCGCCGAGCCATGCTCGACTGTCGTCTGCTTGAGCAGATTGATGACGTTGACTGTCGAATCCTTGTCGAGCGCCGCGGTCGGCTCGTCGGCAAGCACCAGCCTCGGGTGGTTCACCAGGGCCCGGCCGATTGCGACCCGCTGGCGTTCGCCGCCTGACAGAAATCTCGGCTTGTAATCGATGCGGTGGCCGAGCCCGAGGCGCTCCAGGATCCCGGCGCCGCGCTGCCGCATCTCGGCTGGCGGAGTGTCGCCGAGTTGCGCCGCCATTTTGACGTTCTCGAAGGCGGACAGCGCGTCGAACAAATTGTGCATCTGAAAAATGAAACCGATGTCTCGCCGCACCCCGACGAGTTCGCCACCGCCCAACCGCGACAAATCCCGGCCGAGCACCTCAATCCTCCCCTCCTGGATCGAACGCAACGCTCCGATCAAGGTCAAGAGGGTAGTCTTGCCGGCCCCCGAGGGACCGGTCATCACGACCAGCTGACCCGCCGGGATCTCGATCCGGTTGTCGAACAAGACCTGGTTTCGCGCCTCGCCTTCACCGTAATAGTGGTTCAACCCCTCGATCCGGACGACGGGCTCGGATGCGGGTGCCCGCGCGACCGCAGGCGCATCGGCCCGTTCGGCGACCATCGCAGCGCACATCAGAACACCTCGGCGGGATCGGCCTTGATCACCCGTCGCACGGCGAGCACAGCTGAGATGAGGCACATGCCCAGGGTCAAGCCGAGGCTCAGTAAAGTAACTTTCACGCTCATGTGCAGAGGCAACAGCGCGACGCGGCCGACGACATAGTAGAGCAGAATGCTCAGCAGCCATGCCGGGATCCACCCGGCAAGGGCGTTGAACGCCGCCTGTTCGAGTACGACGCGCAGCAGATAACCGGTTCGATATCCCATGGCTTTCAATGTCGCATATTGAGGCAGCTGGTCGGAAAGATCGGTATACGTGACCTGATATGAAATCAGCATCCCGACGACAAAGCCGACGATGGTCCCCATGGCAAAGATCGGTCCGGCCGAGGACACGGCCGCCTGAAATTTGCGCTCGAATTCCATCAGCTCATCCTTGGTGAAGACTGCGATCGTGCTGGGCAGCGTCTTGCTCAGCGCCTGTCGCACGGTCGCCGGATCATCGCCGGAACGCACCTTTATCACTCCGAGATCAACCTCGGACTGGTTACCGGCGGGGCCCCGGAGCAGACTGGCGAAGGTGCGGTCGCTCATCATGACCGTACCATCGCTCTGAAAATCGGGGCCGAGGGCAAAGCTGCCGACGATTTTGACGTTGGCACCGTTCAGCTCGGCCTCCGTCGGACCGCGGTCCATCCCGAGAAAACCCCGGGCCCGGCGATCGACGATAATGGTACTCCCTTCCTTCAACTTCTCCCGGTTCGCGTCTACCTCTGGAAACAGGAAGACTGGCGCACCCGGATCGAAGCCGAAAGCGCGGACGAGAAAAATCTTACCGTCGAATGGGTTTTTCCAAAAAAAGTCGAACCAGTCGGCGTAGAGCGGCCGTGCGCTCGCGACGCCCGGTGCGCTCCGCGCAGCGTCGAGTTCCGAACTGGGAAACGGGTCCCTGGTGGCAAATTGGTACTTATGCGCGCTCTGGATGAAGATATCTCCGTCAAGCCCGCGAATAACCTCAAGGGA
>DATMNS010000243.1:0-7988 GCA_035568735.1 Chthoniobacterales bacterium
AATCCCGCCGCGGACGGCGAACTGTCCGCGCGTCGTAACCTGCGCGACCCGTTCGTAGCCGGCTTCGCCTAACGAATCGACGAGGCGCTCGAGGGGTTGCGACGCGGCGCGGCGCAGGCGCAAAGCAGTCGCCCGGAGCAGGCCGCGCCGGGGCGCCGGCTGGTCGAGACTCGCGCGCGTTGCCACGATGACCTGGGGCCGGTTACTTTCTTCGACCCGGCTGAGAAGCGCGAGTCGTTCGGCCGCAATCTCCTGGTCCGGTAGAATATTTTCGACGCCGAGAAACTCAGCCTCGGGCAGGAAGAGCGCGTCGGGTCGCCAGTTCGTGAGGCTTTCATGCAACAACTCCTGGGTGCGGGCGTTTGGGCAGATAACCCAGAGGGTCTTGGGGATCTTACCGGCAATGAGTGCGACCAGAAAAGAACGTGCCGCTGCGACGACATGCGAAAACGCGACCGGCCGCGTACCCTGCCTGAGTGCCTGCAACTGACGCGCGATCGGCTCGGCAGCGGCGACGATCTCGAGAAGTTCCGCGTTGCTCGATTGTTCCGCCGCCATCCTGTCGCCGTGCGGAAATGCGTTAGAGCTCGCGGCCGACGGCTTCGGCGACCGCCCGAATTCGCCTCACGAGGTCGCTAAAGATTTCGGGGCGCAGTGCCTGTTCGCCGTCGCTCCGCGCGCGGTCGGGCTCGTTGTGCACCTCGATCATCAACCCGTCGGCTCCCGCGGCGACCGCTGCCAGCGCCATCTGCGGAACGTAATCGCGCAAACCAATGCCGTGCGTCGGATCGACTACCACCGGCAGGCGCGTCTTCGCTTTCAGAATCGGAACGGCGTTCAAATCGAGGGTGTTGCGCGTCATGGTTTCAAAGGTGCGGATGCCGCGCTCACAAAGCAGGACGTTGGGGTTTCCTTCGCTCAGGATATATTCCGCGCTCATCAGGAGTTCATTGATCGTCGCGCTCAAGCCGCGCTTCAGCAGCACCGGCAGCCGGCTGCGCCCGACTTCCTTCAAGAGAGCAAAATTCTGCATGTTGCGCGCACCGATCTGCAAACAATCCGCGTACTTTTCGATCACCGGCAGATCGCGCGTGTCCATGATTTCGGTGATGATCGGCAAGCCGGTCTCGGCCCGCGCTTCAGCGAGAAAGCGGAGTCCATCTTCGCCCAGGCCTTGGAAACTGTAAGGCGAGGTCCGCGGCTTGAAAGCTCCACCACGAAGGACGCGCGCGCCGGCCTCTTTTACTGAGTTCGCGATCGAGAGCAACTGTTGTTTGCTCTCGACTGAGCAGGGTCCGGAGATCAGCACGACGCGCTGGCCGCTGCCAATTTTCACTCCACCGATCAACACCGGCGGCGGCAAGGACCCGTTCTCCTGGGAAACGAGTTTGTAGGGCTTCATCACGGGGACGACCGACTCGACCCCCGGGATGGCGGCGATCGGTTTGCCCCGGATCAGGTCTTCGGGACCGATCACGCCGATCACGACCCGCGTCTCGCCCCGGATCACTTGCGGGCGCAGACCGAATTCCTCGATCCGCGCGACGATGTGGTCGATTTGCGCATCGGTCACTGTGGGTTGAGTGATGATGATCATGGCGCGAAGAGCAGGAGTGTAACCTCTGCGCGACGGGGGGCAACCCTTGTGCTACGTGGCGAAAACCGACCGCTAGGGAGTAATGCTGACGGGGGTTCCTTTTTCGACAGACTTGAAGAAATCCTCCGCCATGAATTCCGGCATCCGGATACAGCCGTGCGATGCCGGATAGCCCGGGAGGTAACCGGCGTGCATGCCGAAGCCGGGAGCAATTTGCATGTAATAGGGCATCGGTGCGCCCTTGTAATGGGTGCCGGGCGGTTTCGGATCGACATTCTTGTCAATGTTAGGCACGACGACGTTATCACCCGCATCGACGTAATCACCGTAAATGCTTGAGGCATGATCGATATCTTTCTCCGTGATCCTGTACTTGCCGACTGGCGTATTTTTGCCCTCCCGTCCGGTGGACAATTGCGATACTCCGACCAGCTGCCCACTTTTGTAAAAATAGGCGCGCTGCTCTCCGAGACTGATCTTGATCGACGGTTTCCCGGGAACGCCATCCCCATCCCAATACGAGACATTGTCGTTCGGCGCGCGCGAGGCGACCGGCTCATTTCCGTACACGCCGCCGAGATATTGCGTTTGCCCGTAAGCCAGCCGGGGATCTTCCTCCGCGCAGCCCGCAAGGGCGAGGAAAGCGAGGGCGCCGAGCGCCACGAACGGGCGCAATCGAGAGTAATCGAGAGACATTTTCACTAGCGGGAAGCGGAACTAACGCGGGAGCTTTTCGAAAGTCAAGACAGCAGGGCGCGGGCCGAACGCGGGGGGACGGCTTGAATTCTGCTTAATTTTGCTGAGACTGGCGACCGTCGCCCAATTATCTGGTTCGAACCCATGCCCACCTACGAATACGCCTGTCAAAAATGCGGAAAGAATTTTGATGCCTATCAATCGATGCGCGATGAAGCCTATAAGATCTGCCCGAAAGAGTTGTGTCGCCAAAGCAAATGGGGCAAAGGGAAAGTCACGCGGTTACTGGGGACCGGTGCCGGGCTGATTTTCAAGGGCTCTGGTTTCTACATCACCGACTACCGGAGCAACTCTTACAAAGAGGCAGCCAAGAAAGACTCATCGTCGGGTGGCGAGAAAAGCAGTGGGGAAAGTGCCGCGGGCAAGATAGAGGGCAAACCCAAAGCCCCGGCTGCGGCCGCGCAGAATTCGGACGCGAAAACCAGGAAGGATTCCGACTCGTGACCAAGCTCGCTTGTTCAGATTGCCAGTACGAAAACGAGTCAGAGCGAATCTACTGCCACAACTGCGGTGCGCGCCTCGACCGGAGCGCAATCGCCCGAGCGAACGTCGCCGAGGGTGTTGATGAGAGCACGCAAAAGCATCTGAAGAAGATGTTCGATTCGGGAAGCGGGCGCGCAGGTCGGGCGGCCGTTATGTTGGGAAAGGTACTGCTCGGCGCCTGCGTCGCCGCGGCCCTCATCGAGATGATTCTACCGCCGGACCTGCCGCCGCCGCCCAAGAGTTACGGTTTCGCGCCTATGATTGGCATGGACATGGTCTCAGCCATCTCCAGTCATCAAGCTGCCTCACTGGTTTACAGCGAAGAGCAGATCAACAGCTATATCGGTTCCAACCTGCACCGCAAGGACAGCCCCGCCAAGGAGGGCGTCTTCCCGCTCGTCCGCATCTTTGTGCAACTCGACGAGGGAATCTGCAGGATCAACATCGAACGCCAATTCTACGGACTCTCCATTTACAGCGGGGGCTCGTATCGTGTCGCCATCGGCAACGGCAAAGTCAGCGGCGAGGCCACCGGCGGCTACATCGGCCACATGCCGATCCATCCGAAGCTCATGAAGTATGCCGACCTCCTCCTGCAAAAGGCGTGGGACGCCCTGGCGCGCGAGCGCAACTCCGTCGCAAGGTTCGCCGGCATCGAGTTTCATCCGCAGTCGGTCACGCTGATCGTGACGCGGTAAAGAAACCCTGCGGCCGGCGAGAGAACCCAGGTTAGCCGACCCCTTGGCCGAGGCCCATCGTGGCCAGCAGTTGACGCGAATGGGCTTATGCTGCCATCTACTCTCACTCCGCCCACCGCGCCGCTCATCTCCAACCCTGGCTCCAATCGGCAGAGCGAACGCGATCAACCCTCCCGCCGCGACTGCCAGCACGAAAGCTTTCTCATGTTCGTCGTTTTCTTCCTTTATTAAACTCGGATAAAACAGCACAAAGGAGGCTAATTTCCGCGCTGCGATTGCAAAAAAATCATATCCTTCGCCTTCCTCCCCAATGCCCGCGCCGAGCCGAACTCTCCTTTTCCTCGCAGCTGTCAGTTGCCTGACCGCCGGTGCCGCGTTTCCCGCGGGCAAGCCGAGCAGTACCAGCGCCTCGCGCCAGTTCCTGGTCTACGGCGGCGAGGTCTCCCTCCGCGGGGCGATGTGCGACCTCGCGGAACGAACCAAGGCAAACCTGCTGCGTTTGCTTGCTCTCCGCGACAACTGGAAGACACCTCTCATCATCAACCTCGATTATCCGTGGGCCAACTTCCCGGATGCGCCCACGGTCCAACTCGACATCAGCCAGTTGGGATTTGGCCTCAAACTCCAGCTCAATCTGCTCGTCGACGACAAATTCAAGGGCCGTGCCGTGCAGCGAGAATTGCTCCGGGCGATTTTGATCGAAATGATGTATCGCGACCGGGGCAACATCGCTGCCGGGACGCCCTATGTCGCGCCGCCCGACTGGCTGGTCGATGGCATGCTGAAGCTGCAACCCGGTCACGATTCCGATGCCGACGCGCGACTGCTCCAGATTATCGTCGCTTCGAACAGAATCATGCCTCTCGAAGATATCGTCAGGCAGCGGCGCCCGCAGCTCGGTGCGGCGTCGCGCAAGCTGGACGACGCCTGCGCCATGGCGCTCCTCCAACTCCTGCTCGATTCCCCCGGCGGCCGGCAAAAGCTGGCGCAGTTTATCGTCGATCTGCCTGCCGCCCCGAACGACGCACTGGCCGATTTGCGCGTGCATTTCCCGGAGACGCTCGGCCAATCCCCGCGCAGATGGTGGACCTTGAGCGTGGCCCATCTCTCCGCGACCGATCGTTATGAGATGTTAAGTGCCGCGCAGACGGCCGCCCGGCTCGATCGCCTGTTGCGCTTCTCCATCACGGCTCCCGACGGCACATCGCGCGATTACTCGTTAGGCGACTACGAGACCTTCCGTAAACTGCCGGGCCACCGGGCCGTTCTCCGGCAGGTCAGTCAGCAACTGCAAGTGCTGAGCGCGCGCGCGCATCCCTCATACCGGTTGCTTGTGCAGGAGGATTATGAGCTGGCGGAACTCCTCGCGCGCGGCAAGACGCGCAAGGTGCGCGCGCGGCTCGAGCGCGTTGCGAGCTATCGGGAGGTGATCGAGCACCAGGCGAGAGAGATCGACGATTATCTCAATTGGTATGAAGCCACCCAGACCAAGGCAATGAGTGGGGCCTTTTCCCAATTGCTCGAGGCGGCCAGGGCGGGGGACGAAGCGCAGCCGCGGCGCCGCGATCCTATTTCGATCTATCTCGATTCGATCGAGATGGAGATGAATTGAGGCTCACAGCAGGCGGGTCGCGCGGTGACACGCGGGAGAAAGCCGGCTTGAGTGTCCAACTGATCCGCCTGTGCCAGGAGCTTCCGTTTCAAACCGTCGTGCCGCGGGTCGACGATTCGATTGAGGCAACGGCGCGCTTCGGTGGCGTCGGTGCGGTGCAAGCTGATCCGGGCGAGTTGCAAGTAGGCAAAATCTCCCTGGGGCGAAAGAGCGAGCACGTGCTTCCACGCGGCCGCGGCCTCTCACCAATCCGCGTCGGGCGTGCCGTAGAAGCTTTCGGCGTAAGCGCGGGCATATTCCATGTCACGAGGCGAAAGCCGGCTCGCTTCGCGAAACTCCGCGAGCGCCCGGCGGAGCAAGTCCGGCTCGTCTACCCGCCAGGCCGCGCTCAGGTCGTGTCGGAGCATGAATTCCACATTCGCGAGATTAAAATGATAAGCGGCATTTTCGCCGGCGAGCTCGATCGCGCGGGCAAACTGGTCCGCGGAGTCCGCCGTGCGTCCCATGCGCAGATAGGCTCCACCTAACGAAATTGGCGATCGTGGCGTTCTCCGGCGCGAGCCGTTGCGCGGAGCCCCACTGCATGATCGCCGCGCGCAGATTTCCGTTTTCGGAGAGAAACTCCGCGTAGGCCAGGTGCCCTGGGACCGATGTCGGATGCTCCTGAAGAAATTTCTCGTGTGCCATTTGGGCGAGTTGCGGGGACCAGCCGAAAAAATGGTTCTCGGCCGGGGCCGTACGGGCGAGCGCGAAGAGCAGAGCGAGGAGGAGCACCGACCGCATATTACGCTCTCCACCATTTGCTCCCGCGGCGGATGCTGATTATCATAGCGACTCGCTCGTCCTGAGCAGTTCCTTTGCCATGCAGAAAATCGGATTTGCTGAAGCTCTCGACGCCATCGTCGCGACCGACCGTCGTTATCATCGCGACGCCTACGTCTTCCTGCGCGATGCGCTCGATTACACGACCAAACAGCAGAAAAAATCCAAGGGCGCCGCGGTCCGCCACGTCGCGGGTCCGGAGTTGCTCGAAGGGGTGCGGCTTTACGCGCTGAAGGAATTCGGCCCGATGGCGCTGACCGTTTTTTCCTACTGGGGAATCGAGCGCTGCGAAGATATCGGCAGAATGGTTTTCAACCTGATCGGCGCCGGCATTTTTGGAAAAACGGAACAGGACACGCTCGAGGATTTCAAATCCGTCTACAGTTTTCACGACGCGTTTGTGAAGCCGTTTCTGCCCGAGACCGCGATGACGCCGACAAAATTTCCGCCGGCCCTGCCCGCGCCGAAGCTTTCATGAGCGGGACGGTTCGCGCCGGTGGCCCGCCTTTCCTGCCATGTTGATCAGCGCTCGACTCAACCCGGCGGTGCCGGGCAGCTCTCCGGCCATCACCTTTCCGCCAGTTACCGCGCAGCAGTGGACGCTGCCTAACGGCCTAACGATCATCGTGCAAACCGACCGGGGCGCGCCGGTCGCGAGCGTGCAGGCCTGGTGCGGTACCGGCAGCATCAACGAAGGGCGGCATCTCGGTGCCGGTCTTTCTCATATCCTCGAGCACATGCTCTTCAAGGGGACTAAGACCCGCACGACCAACGCGATCGCGCAAAGCGTCCAGGACGAGGGCGGCTATATCAATGCCTACACTTCCTTTGATCGCACGGTTTACTGGATCGATGTGCCGAAGGAAGGGGTCACCAGGGCGCTCGACATTTTGTCCGATGCGATGATGAACTCGACCCTCCCGCCGGCCGAGTACAGCAAGGAGCAGGAGGTGATTCGGCGTGAATTTGCGATGAGCTACGACGATCCCGATCGGATGGTTGGGCAGCTCATGTTTAAAACGGCCTACCAACGGCATCCATATCGCCTGCCGGTCATCGGCGAGATTCAAATTTTCGACCAACTCACCCAGCAGGATGTGCTGCGCTACTATCAGACCCGCTACGTGCCCAACAATCTGACGTTTGTCGTGGTCGGAGATGTGGACGCGGGTGCGATCCACGCGCAGTTGCGGCAATACTTTGCCGCCTACCCCGCTCGCTCGCTCGAGCCGGTTTTCATCCCGGAGGAGCCGCCGCAACAGGGCCGGCGCGAGGTGAATGAAGAGTTTGCCACGGAATTGACGCGGCTCGCGCTCGCCTGGCACATCCCGGAGATTACCCATCCCGACGTGCCCGCTCTCGACCTGCTCTCGACGATTCTCGGCGACGGCCGCAGCTCGCGACTCTACCGCGAGGTGCGCGAAGAAGCGGGCCTCGTTTTTGGCATTTCCGCGTTTTCCTACACGCCGGGTGACCCCGGCGTGCTCGGGGTCGATGCGACGCTTGATCCAACCAAGCGGGCGGAGGCGGAGCGGCTGATTTTGCAAATCATCGCCAAATTGGGAGCCGAGGGTGTAACTGCCGAGGAGCTGGCGAAGGCGAAAAAGATTTCGCTGGGCCATTCGTTAGGCTTACTCACCACCATGCGCGGCCAGGCCTCCGACCTGGGCTCCAATTGGCTGGTCACCCGGAATCTCAATTTTACGCGCGATTACCTGGGAGCGATGCAGAAAGTCTCGCGGGAGGAAATCCAGCGTGCCGCCGCGCAATATCTGGTGGAGGACAATCTGACGGTTGTCTCCTTAAATCCCCGTGGCACGCTGGCCGCAAAGACGCCCGAGACAACCGCCGGTTCCGCCGGCGAGGTGGAGAAATTCGAACTCTCGAATGGCTTGCGTCTTCTTGTGCGCGAGGATTCGCGGCTGCCGCTTGTTTCGATGGTCGCCGTTTTCCGCGGCGGTTTGCTCGCCGAGACGCGGGCGACCAGCGGCCTGACCCGCTTGATGGCCAAGGTGTTGGT
>DATMNS010000244.1:0-13486 GCA_035568735.1 Chthoniobacterales bacterium
ACCCCGCCGCTTGGAAACATTGCCGCGCCCCGCGCTCTTCCGGTGGAAGGCACGCCCCCGGGCGAGGCGCGCGTCGCGGCGACGCCGCCGACCACCTTGGAAGCGGCGAAGCCTTCCGCGACCGAACCGGAGGTACGCCGCGCGGAGCTGGTCCATCCCGAAGATTTGATCGCGTCACAGACAAGCGCCAACCGCGTGCAAATTACGCCGGTCCGGAAAACGTATCTTCGCGTGACGGTCGATCGGGATCCGCAGCCGGCCTTCGACGGCTGGTTGGATCCGTCCGATCCGCCGCTCTCGTTTCGCGGGCGGCACGTGAGGGTAAAAGTGCTGGAGCGGGGGGCGGTGCAGATCACAAAAAACGGAGCGGTGCTCGCGCCGGGCGATGCCGATGTCACCTTTGAATAGTGCGCCCGAGGCCGACCCCAGCCTAACGACGGTCGGGATGATCAGTCTCGGCTGCGCCAAGAACCTGGTCGACGCCGAGATCATGCTCGGGAGCGTGCGGGAGCGGGGGATGCGGATCACGCCGCACGCCGCGGAGGCCGATGTGCTGGTGGTGAACACCTGCGCGTTCATCGACTCGGCGAAAGAGGAATCGATCGAAGCCATTCTCGAGGCGCATCAGCAACGCGGCCTAACGAGTCGGCCGGAGCAAAAGCTGATCGTGAGCGGCTGCATGTCGCAACGTTTCGCGCAGGAGCTGCGTGAACAGTTGCCGGAAGTCGACGCCTTCATCGGGCTCGATCAGGTGCGCGAGCTGGGCGCGATTATCGAGCGCGTGTTGAGCGCCCAGAGCGAGCCGGGAGAAAATTTCGTCACCGCACGGCCGACCTACATCCCCGATTGGGACACGCCGCGCTTCCGCCTCACCCCGGCGCACAGCGTTTATTTGAAAATCGCCGAGGGCTGCAATCACCCGTGCAGTTTCTGTGTTATCCCGCAGATGCGCGGCCGGCATCGCAGCCGGCCGCCCGCCTCAGTCCTTGCGGAGATTCGCCGCCTCGTGGCCGAAGGGGTGAAGGAAATCAACCTGATCAGCCAGGATACCACTTACTACGGAATGGACTTGTGGAGCGCGAAGGCCGGGCCGCGCCAGCCGGTTGACTCGTCACGCGGTCCGACGCTCGCGGCGTTACTCCGCGCGATCGAGGAGATCGAGGGCGATTTTTGGGTCCGCCTTTTGTACACCCATCCGGCGCACTGGAGCGACGAACTGATCGAGACGATCGCGCAATGCGGCAAAGTGGCGCGCTACATCGACATGCCGCTGCAACATATCGACGAAGCGATGCTCGGACGGATGCGCCGTGAGACTTCGCGCGCGCATATTGAAGATCTGATCGTTAGGCTACGCGCCGGGGTTCCGGGAATCGCCTTGCGTACCACTTTCATTGTTGGATTCCCGGGCGAAACGGAGGCGGAATTTGAATCGCTCCTCGAATTCATCGAGCGCGTGCGATTCGAGCGACTCGGGATTTTCAAATACTCGCAGGAGGACGGCTCGCGCGCGGCGCAAATGCCCGGGCAGATTTCCGCGGCGCAGAAGAACGCCCGGCAGCGACGGGCGATGACGCTGCAACAAAAAATCGCGCGTGAAATTGCCGAGGCGAAAGTTGGATGCGCGCTGAAACTTTTGGTCGACCAACCGTTCATCGCGCGGACCGAAGCGGACGCCCCGGACGTCGACACCCGCGTCCTGCTGGCCGAAGCCGCCCCGGTCGGCGAATTCGTTAGGCGAAAAATCACCGGCGCGCGTGGTTACGACCTGCTGGCGTGAGCGATTGGAGATTGACACTGCGGGCAATGCCTGAGAGACACGTTGCCGGCGCAGTCGCGGAGTCCAATTTTATCCTTTTCTTATGGCCGATCTGAGCGAACCGAAAAAAGAAACCGTTCGGCTTACGTTACCGCAAGCGCCTGCTCTGCCGGTGGAAAAGGAAACACCGCGCAGCAGCTTGCCGGATCGACCACCGGGTTCGCCCGCGGCGGACACATCGCCGGAGGCGAGCGTACTGGCAACTTCGCCGGCTCCCTTCCGCCCGCCGCCGCCGCCATCGGTTGCGCCAAAGCCCTGGCCGCCTCCCGGAGGCGCGTTGGCTAATCATCCGCCTGCGCCACCCATGCGCCGGCCGCTCGCTCCCGTCCCGCCGGGTGCGATCCGTCCGCCGAATATTTCACCTCTCCCCGCCGGCGTCAGGCCGCCGTCTTCCTCTTCGCCGACGGAAGTGAACGCACCGCTGTCGCTCGCCGGGCCAAGGCCGCCCGCCCAACCACCACCATCCGGGCCGCGCCCAGCGTCGCCCAAGCCCGGCATATTCCCGATGAAAACGCCAACGGAAAACCCTGGCGCGCAGACTGGCCCGCGCAAGGAAACCGCCCGCGTTGCTACCACCCCGGATTCGCCGACGAAAGCGACCGTGCGGTTGGGCAACGTCCAGCCAGCGAGCGGTCCGTCGGCCGGGGTCATCCGGGCCGCCCCGCCGTTAGTCGCCGGTCCGCGGCCTTCGGGGTTGGCTGAATCCGTCCCACTGCAATTTTGCTGGGCCTTGCTTGGCCTCTCCGCGCTGGCCTTGCTCATTCAAATCTGGACCTATTTTTCTTAAAAAAGCTCATGGAAAACTCCGCCGCCATAACGATCGACGAATCAAATTTTGACCAGGAGGTAACGAAAAGCGCGCAACCTGTGCTGGTCGATTTCTGGGCCGAATGGTGCGGCCCGTGCAAGATGATTGCGCCGATCCTCGACGAGATCGCGAAGGAAAAAGCCGGCACCGTCAAGATCGCGAAAGTGAACGTCGACCACAACCAAAGCCTGTCGTTTCGCTACAACATTCGCGCGATCCCGACCCTCCTCTTCTTCAAGGACGGACAGGTGCGTGACCAGGTGACCGGCATAGCGAGCAAGAAAGACCTGCTCAACCGCCTCGCGGCGCTCGCCTAAAGAGCGGGCGCCTGCGTCAGTCATCCTGTGACCTCGTCGGAATACCCGCTGCCAGACGTGGTGGCGGCGGTTTACCTAACGAAACAGCAAGACGCTGGATTTGCCGCGACCGCGGGCGGGATTCCCGCGTTCAAGATCAACCGTGCTCGCGAGTGGTAACACCGTCGTTAGGTTTGCGATCGCGGAGGAGATGCTGCAGATCGACTACAGCTGCGATGACATTGACAGGGAACGCACCGTCTTCGTTGCCCTCAAGACAGACTCGGGAAGTGGTTCGGCGGTGGTTCCCTTCGGCGAGTACTTCGAGGGCTCGACCGTCTTCCTGCCGTTTCAGGCGAATAAACTCTACCTCTTGCGGATGGGAGCCGGGACGGGAAGCGCCTGGCAGCGAACTTGGGAGAACTGGAAGTGGAGTGAACGCCGGGAGGCCGACAAGGAGATGGACTTCGAAGTCGGAGCCGGGGGCTGCGGGATTCGTCTTCCGCTCGCGACGTTAGGCAAAAAGGTCAGCGTCATCCTCTACTGCAAAGACTTTACCGGGAATAAAAACTGGGGCCGGCTCTGTGGAGCGCAGGATCCGTTGGTTGTGCCGGGGGAGGGCGACAAATACATCCCGCATTATTGCGAGGTCGATCTCGGCGCGCGCGACGCACCGGCGGTCAAAGTCCGCGGCCGGCTCGGTCACGACGGAAGTCGGCCGCGGATTTATCAACTCTTCGTCAGGCTGTTTGGCAACAACAACGAGACGCGCCGGCCGAACGGTAGCCTGGCGACGAACGGCGTGGGGAAATTCAACGATATTAACGACGCCGCGCTCGCCTCCCTGCAGAAACTCGGCATCTCGCATATCTGGCTGACCGGCGTTTTGCAGCAGGCGACCGGCACCGATTATTCCGACATTGGCCAGCCGGTCGACGATCCGGACCTGCTCAAGGGAATCGCGGGCAGCCCGTATGCGATCAAGGATTACTTCGATGTTTGCCCCGATTACGCGGTCGACCCACGGAAGCGCCTGGCGGAATTCAAGACTCTGCTCGAACGCCTCCATCAGCATCGACTCAAAGCCCTGATCGATTTTGTTCCCAACCACGTCGCGCGCTGTTACCACTCCGACATCAAGCCGGAGATCAACTTCGGGACGAATGACGATCGGGCGCACTTTTTCGATCCGCGGAACAACTTCTTCTATCTCCCGCCTAACGAAGATGGTCCCCCGCTGAAGATGCCCACCTGGCAGGACGGCGTCGCGCTCAGTCCGACCTGCAAGTTGGAAGGCATGAGCTGCGACGGGCGTTTCGAAGGGGAGTTGGACCACGGCAAAGTCACGGGCAACAACGTCGTCAGTTGGAAACCAAGTCTCGGCGATTGGTACGAGACGGTGAAACTAAACTACGGCTTCGATTTCACTGACCCCGCCAAACAGCGGCGCGCCTATCCCAGTGCCTGGCAGCCCGACGCGCCAGTCCCCGATACCTGGACAAAAATGGACCAGGTCATCACCTACTGGCAGGCAATGGGAGTCGATGGCTTTCGCTGCGACATGGCGCACATGGAACCGCCCGAATTTTGGAAATGGCTCATCGGCCGGGCTCGCGAGCGTTCGCCTGACGTTTTCTTCATGGGCGAAGCCTACGACAGCGATCCCGCGAAAGTCCCGGGCAGCGATCCGGTCATTTCCCTGCTCCACGGTGGCAGGTCGAACGTCATGTTCGACCTCCTCGACGCCGGCTTCGACGCCGTCTACGACGACCCGAGCTACAAGGCGTTGAAGAACATCTACGACGGCCCGGGCTGGGCCAACGATCTCGATCACGCGCGCTCCGACGATTTCATTTTCGAAAATTCGGTTCGTTATGCCGAGAACCACGATGAAGTCCGTCTCGCCGGTCGCGACCATTGGGGCGGCCTCGGCATGGGGGTCGGATTTCCCGTGGCAGCCATCCTTTACGGAATCGGGCGCGGCTCATTGATGCTCTACAATGGACAGGAAGTCGGCGAGCCGGCAGAGGGCGCTGAGGGATTCGGTGGCGACGACGCGCGCACAACAATCTTCGATTACTGGTCGATGCCGGAGTTGGTGAAGTGGACTAACGGACACGAATACGACGGCGCCAGACTTTCCCCCGAGCAGAGGGAATTACGCGCGGGATACGGGCGCCTGCTTGCCGTGACCAGCGAGGCGGCTTTCTGCGAAGGGGCTTTTTTCGGTTTGAATCCGGCAAACAACCAAAATCCAAAATTTGGCCGGATCGGAATGGAACCGGCCGGCGGCCATTGGCTCTACGCGTTCCTCCGTTTTGATCCGGTCTCGCGGCAGCGCTTCCTCGTCGTGGTGAATCTGCATCCGAGAGAGGAGTTGAGGGAAACGCGCATCCTTTTTCCCGACGAGGCGATCGACTTCCTGCGCTTTGAACCTAACGACAATAAGACTCTTCATCTCGCTGAACGCCTCGCGGGCGAGCTCGAGTTGGAGATCAACCGCTCCACGCTGGCCGGCCCGGATGGCCTGGCGCTCCCGGCACTGGCGCCGCTGACTCCCTACTTTTTTGAAATCAGTATGTGTTAAGGGGCGATAATGCCCGCGCGCAGTGCCCTAGGACGTCCTGACCCGCTCAAGCACTTTCATGGCGGCGTTGTGACCGGGGATACCGCTGACCGCTCCGCCACGTTGGGCGCTGGAGCCGCAGAGATAGACATTTTCGTACTCGGTCTCGACCCCCCACTTTCCCGTCTCCTCTTTTGTCTCGGCAAAAGGATAGGTGAGCGCAGTCTGGAAGATATTACCGTGATAAAGACCGAGCGCATTTTCGATGTCGACCGGGCTTTTGCTTTCGATGCAGAGACTTCCATCGCTGGCCTGCGCCAGGCAATCCTCCAGCGGCTCTGCCAGCCACCCATTCAGACCCGCCACGAATCGCGCCTGAGCCCGTTGCCTCATCGCATCATTCTCCGCGGCAAAGAGCGGCCAAGGAGTATCAATCCCGAAAAGAGTCAGGGTATGAAAGCCTTTTGTGCGCAGTGCGGGAGACAAAATGCTGTCATCGGTCAGGGTGTGACAATAAATTTCGCTGGGCACTTTCTCCGGCAGTTGACCGTGCGCCGCCTGCCGATAGCTCGCTTTCATTTGCTCATAGCCTTCGTCGATGTGGAAAGTGCCGCGAAAAGCGTCGGTCACCGCGTGCGAGTTATCCTTCAGTTTTGGCAGGCGGTGGAGCAGCATGTTGATCTTGAAGACAGAGCCTTCATTCGTGACATCGGGTTGGTAGGGTTGGCCGCGGATTTTCGCCAGCACATTCAAACCGAAGTTAACCAGCAGAAATCGCGCTTCGACCGCCTGCGCTTGACCGTCGCACTCAAATTCGACGAGCCGCTTCCCCGAAAGTTCGAGACGGCGAAGATCGGCGCGCGTCAACATCTCGGCGCCGTGCGCGCGCGCGGCCTGCTCCAGCTTGCGCGCGACGTTGCCCATCCCGCCGACCGGGACCTTCCATTCGCCAGTCTTATTGCCGATCAGGTGATAAAGGAAACAACGGTTCTGGAGGAGTGACTCATCGTGCGGATGAGTGAAGACACCGATCTTGGCGTCCGTGAAAACCAGCCCGCGTACCAGATCGTCCTGGAGGTAACGTTCAACGGCGCGTCCGAGCGGCTCCTCGACCAGGCTGCGCCAAGCCTCACGCCCGGCGTCGCTCGAGTCGAAGCGGCGGCGGAAGTCTTCCTTCGCTGCGAGCGGCGATAACATCGTGTCCCAAACCTGTTCGGCAAAAACAGCCGCCAGGCCGTAAAACCGCTTCATCCCGTCGAAGTCGGCTGCGCTGCCGGTCAATTCGAATATCGACCGTCGACTTATTTCTTCCGAAACGTTGCTCAGGAGCAAACCTTTGTGCTTTCCGTCCTTGGCGTACGGCGTATAGGAAGCGATCTCCCGGCGGCGCAATTCGAGATTCAGGTTCAGGTCGCGAATGATTTTTTCCGGAAAAAGGCTGACCAGATAAGAATAACGCGAGAGCCACGCGTCATAGTCGGGAAAGATTTTTTGCGAGGTCGTGGCTCCGCCGATGTAATCGTTCTTCTCCAACAAAAGGACACTTAGTCCCGCTCGCGAAAGGTAGGCGGCGGCCACCAGTCCGTTATGGCCGGCTCCCAGGATGACAACATCGTATTTTGCTCTCATGCTCGAGTTTTGGCTTTGGATTCTAGCCGGTCAGGTTCTTCGGTGGCGGTGCGCATAAATGACGGTGGTGACAAGCAGACTCAAAGGGATGGCGATGTCGGGAGAGTCAATCGCCGTCTGAAAGGCGAGCGAGCGATAAAAAAGGAAGCCATGGAACTCTGACGCGATGCGAAGGGCGGGCGGCAGCGAAATCATGAGCGATACGATGACAATGGCCGCCCAAAGCAGATAGCGCCAGCGATCGGATTCCGAGGCCTTCGACCGATCGACGGGTTGGCGGCGGAGCCATCGCGCATAAGCGATGGCGACAATCACAAATCCTACGACGGTGCTGAGTTCCTGAAGAGCGAGGTAGACGCAGATGGTCGTCGAGGGGACCTGCAAAACTGGCTGTTGCAGCCAGGTGATGCGGTCGACAAACCAACCATGTTCATGGGTGAAGGCGTCCCAGAAATTATGAGTCCATGTCCCGAGTAAGAGGGAAAAAATAATGATCGCCCACCGTGTCAGGCCCTTGGGAAAAACTGGGCAAAGCGGCAGGAGCACCTGCCGGTGAGGCGCGGGAAGGGCATAACAAAACGGCTTGCAAAACAGGTAGAAGACGAGCAGGAAAATCACTCCCGTAGGCAAACAGGCGACGAAACTTCCCGGCAAAGTGTGGGCAAAAGTCGACAGATCAAAGCGGTCGATGTAGTAGCCGAGATCCGGTGTCATGCTCCCGGCGACGAGGGCGGCGAAGTCGAGCGGCCACGGAGTGAAGCGCCGCAGGGGTAGGACAGCGGCAGGATGAGAAAGCGTCCAGGGCATCCCAGCGCGATTCTTAGGAAACCTTCTCGGCGAGGATTTCCAGGACGAGGGGCGTAATCAACAACGCGTTGGGATTCGCACTCGCCTCGGCCACTTCCTTCTTCACCTTCTCGGCAAAGCTGGCATCGATGCGTCCCAGCTCTTGCAGCCGCGCCAGACCTATCCCGACGAATGATGCCGGCCAGCGCCACATGTGGTCACCCGGATGGAGGCAATAAATCCGGGGAATGGCTGAGCGAACGACAAAGCCGTTCTGCACGAGATAGGTCGGCAGATCCAGGCCGACATCGGCTTTCCCTCCCGCCGCGGTCCAACTCGCCTTCACCTCCTGCGCGAAGCGCTCCTGGTTCGGCAGCCGGGGGACGAAGCGCCAGGTGAGGTAATGCGCATATTCATGGAAGATCGCGATACTTCCCGGGTGCATCACGGGCCCGAGCTTCTCCACGAGCAGTGCCGGATTGGTCACGAACGAAGCCACCCAGCGGCACCAGGAGAAATCGAATGGACCCTTGGGCAACTTGTCGGTCATTAGATCCAGTTCGCGAATCTGGACGTTGTTGAATAAGCGGGCATGGCACCTTTCTTCCAGCCGGCGCACGAAATTACTCGAGCGTTCGACCGCGACGACCGCGCCCATCGGGCCCACGATCTCAGCCAAATCGGCCGTCGCATAACCGGGCCCGGCGCCGAGGTCGAGCACGCGGCTTCCGACCGTGATGCCGGCTCTCTGCCAGCAATCCAACATGACGGGACGCCAGACCCGATGCTGCAACCCGAGCCGGGAAATCTCTTCTTCGTGTGTTCCGAGGACGTAATCGCGTTCCGTGGCCATGCGCAGAACCATTCCACCGCCGCGGCTTTTTCCCAGACGATTTTTTATCGCCCGACGAACGACCTTCGGCCGGCGGTCCGGCCGGACGACCGAAGCGATGTCGTCATTCGAACCAATGCTTAACACCATGAAAAAGACGAATTATCACGATGGCAGCGGCGTTACTCGGGGCAGGGATGTGGATTCATCCGGGCTCAGCGGCGGTCGCGATCTCAATTAACATCGGCGATCGGCCTTACTACGATGGGCCGACTTATTGGGAAAGCGGTTACGAATGGGTCTGGGTGCCCGGCTATCAAAGCGGCCCCAGATGGGTCCACGGGCACTATGAGCGCCGGGGCGACTTCCACGCCGAGCACGCCAAGGATCATCATAAGCATCGCCACCCCAACGACCGGCACTAATCAGCGCGTCAGAAGAAGCCAGACCGCTGGCGTGGAGCCTGGACTCGCCGCGGCGAGTCTCTCGGAGGGGCGCGCCTCCGCGCGTCCAGCCTCCCGCCCTTGAATTGCGACTCAACTCTTTTGATTATGCTGCGCCAGGAGGTGGCTTCCCGCGCGAGAACGCATGCTGTTTGCTCCGGAACAACTGAAGATGCGCGTCCGAAAGCGGTCGCGTTTCGCGCGGTCGCAAGTTCTGTGCGATGATCCCGACGCGCGCTGTTACGGTATCTCATTCCGTCGCCGCATTTTCCTATGATTAAATTCCTGGTAGGCATCGTGGTCGGAATCTGTCTCGTTCTTCTGGCAGGTTATCTTTTTGTGGCGCGCGGCGGCATTCACATGTCGACCGCCGGCGGGTCGTTGCCGATGGAGCACTATCTCGCGCAGACGGCCCTATCGGCCTCGATCGGCAAGAGCGCGCAAGAGCAATCCCCGCTGCCGTCCGACGAGGCCAACCTCCTCGCCGGCGCGCACATTTATCAGCAAAGCTGCGGCGGCTGCCACGGGCGATTGGATGGGAAACCCTCGGGACTAGCGAAGAGAGTTTATCCAAATATTCCGCCGCTTCTTCCTCCGGGCGAGGGTGTGACTGACGATCCGGTCGGAGAGACTCACTGGGTGATAAAGAATGGCATCCGCTTTAGCGCGATGCCTTCCTTTGATGGAAAGCTGACCGAGAACGAGCTTTGGCAGGTAAGTCTACTTTTGCGTAACGCCAATAAGTTGTCCGCGCCGGTGCAGGAGGCGCTGCGCAGTAAGGAATAGGTCAGGATCGACGCGACTACTCTGCGCCGGGGGATGAGCTTCCGCCCAGCGACCTTTCCTCCGGGGCTGGCGCGCTTGGCGCGCCGCTCCCGGCGCCTCGCCGGGAGGAAGTTTTCAAGGCTGCAACAACGCCCGGTCGATATCGCCCAGCTTCGAGCAGCCGCAAAGCAGCATCGCTTCGTCGAGTTCGCGTCTCAGGATTTCCATCACTTGCAAGGCGCCATCTTCTCCACCGACGCACAATCCCCACAGCACCGGTCGGCCCACCAACACCGCCCGCGCCCCGAGCGCAAGCGCCTTGAGCACATCGCTCCCTCGACGAATTCCACCATCGACATAAATTTCGCAAAGATCGCCCGCCGCCTCCACCACGTGCGGCAGCACCTCGCAGGTGGCGGGCGCGGTATCGAGCTGGCGTCCGCCGTGATTTGAAACCACCACCGCTTTCGCGCCGTGCTCGGCTGCCCGGCGCGCATCGTCGCCGCGGCACACGCCCTTCACCACCACCGGGAGGCAAGTGGACTGGCATAACCAATCCAGGTCATCGAACCCGAGGTCGGATTTGAAATTTGCTCGCGCATAGGCGGCCAGGCCGGATCCTTGCACCTCCGGAAAATTGCCCTTGCCTAACGGCGCCAGATTTTCCATCACCAGGCCGTCCGGCAGGCGAAAGCTGCTCCGCGCATCGCGTTCCCGCGTACCCAGGCCTGGCGCATCGACCGTCAAGACGATCGCCTCCGCCCCAGCCGCCTCGGCCCGCTGCACCAGTTCGCGCGTGATCTCCCGATCTTTGTAAACATAGAGTTGGAACCAGCGCGGGCTGCCCGCCTGCGCAAAGACCAACTCCATCGCAGTGTTCGAGAGCGAACTGAGAATGAACAAAGTCCCAGCCGCCTTCGCGGCCCGCGCGGTCGCCTTCTCTCCCGCTTCGCAGGCCAGTTTATGAAAAGCGGTCGGGGCGACGAGGATCGGCATCGAGACCGGTTGACCAAGCACGGTCGTGCGCAGGTCGCGCGCGGCGACTCCGGCCAGAACCCGATAGTAAAGCTTCAGGCGCGTCCAGCCATCCGTGTTCTCTCGGAGCGTCACTTCATCCAGCGCCCCGCCCTCATAGTAGTCACACACTTCCTGCGGGAGTTTGGTCCGCGCCGCCCGTGCGTAGTCGGCGATATTGAGCAGGAGATCGGATTTCATCTTAGGACGATGACAAGATGCTCCCCCAGTATGCCGTCAACTGAATTTCCACTTTTTGCTATCTAATTTCCGCCAGGCGTCCGGCCGCGGGACGCAGCACCGGACTGCTTTCGGGGAAAGCCTTTTTTCTCCCGGAAAGATGTGGCAGTAATATGATGAGAATTGTCATTGCTGCCAAACGCTTGCTGGAGAAGCTGAGTGTCATGAATAAAGCGACAAATACCTTGAATGGAAAAAGGTTGCTCCAGAAAAGATTGCTCTTCGGTTTGCTGGGCGCGATTGCTCTTTCCGCTGTTGGCCTGCTTTCCGCGGAGTCCAGCCCGTCTGAATCCCCGCCTGCTCGCGCCGCGAGCGAAACAGCCGGCAAAGCGAATCCACTCAAACCTCCCGCCCAAGGCGGTATCCCCGTAGCCTTTCTCGTTTCGGAAGGCGCCGTGATTATTGATTTCTGCGGGCCGTGGGAAGTCTTCCAGGATACAAACGTCCCCGGGCGCCAGGATGCTCCCTTCCGTCTTTACACCGTGGCCGAGGCGACCGCTCCCATTCGCGCAAGTGGCGGGATGACGATTGTCCCCGACTACGCGCTAAAAGATGCTCCTGCGCCCAAAGTCATTGTCATTCCGGCACAAAGTAAGCCGAGTGAGGCGGTGCTGGCATGGATTCGCGAATCGACAAAAAACACCGATGTGACCATGTCGGTCTGCACGGGTGCATTTGTTCTGGCCAAGACCGGCCTCTTGTCGGGCAAAGCCGCGACCACATATCACGGAGCGTTTCGCAGCTTTGCCGCGGAGTTCCCCGATATCCAGCTCAGGCGCGGAGCCCGCTACGTCGAAGAAGGTAATCTCGCGAGCGCCGGCGGGCTTTCCTCGGGGATCGATCTCGCGCTGCGCGTGGTCGAGCGTTACTTCGGCCGCGAGGTCGCGCAGAAGACGGCCTACGACATGGAATACCAGGGTAAGGGCTGGATGAATCCGGATTCAAATCAGACTTACGCCAAGGAACCCATCTCCACGATGGAGCATCCACTCTGCCCGGTGTGCCAGATGGAAGTTGACCCGGCAACCGCTCCGAAGTCGGTCTACAAAGGCAAGACTTACTACTTCTGTTCCAAGGCGGACAAGGACCAGTTCGACGCCGCTCCCGATAAGTTCGCAGACACCGCTAAGAAGCTTTGATGCTACTCAGGAAACCTGCCATTCGATCGAGAAGAGGGAACTGTTCAGCCAAGAAGGAGCAGGTTCAAACGCGGACGCGGCGGGTGCTGTTCATTGCGGCGCCCGGGACCGAGATACTCGATTTGGTCGGACCATTGCAAGTCTTTGCCCGTGCGGCGGACATCTACCGCAAGCAAGACCCCCGGTCACCTCCGATCTATTCCGTCGAAGTCATAACCATCTCCTCCCGGGCCTCGGTTGTCACAAACTGTGGCCTACGCATCGCGGCTCATAACACGTTTCGGCGGGTGCGCGGCGAGATCGACACCTTGCTCATCGCCGGCGGGAGTGCGATCGAGAACGATGAGATAGACCTGGAGGTGGTGCAATGGATCCGAAAGGTGTCCAGATGTATTCGGCGTATCGGCTCCGTCTGCACCGGCGCGCTGCTCCTGGCTCGAGCCGGCCTGCTCGACGGCCGCCAGGCGGCAACCCACTGGAAATGGTGCGAGCTTCTCGCCCTGAAGTATCCGCGGACCAGGGTTGATCCTAATCCGATATTTATCCGCGATGGGAATGTCTACACATCCGCCGGGGTGACAGCAGGCATGGATCTGGCCCTGGCTCTCGTGGAAGAAGACCATGGTTCGCGGCTGGCACTAAAGGTGGCGCGCAACCTCGTCCTTTACATGCGCCGGCCAGGAGGGCAGTCCCAATTTAGCGCCGCTCTCTCCATGCAACTGACCGATCGAAAGCCCTTGCTCGAGTTGGAGTCATGGGTGCTCGACAACCTAAACAAGCCGCTGAATGTGCCGGTATTGGCGGCGCGGGTAGGGATGAGTCCTCGCAATTTTGCCCGAATATTTCCCAGAGAGATGAAGACCACGCCCGCGAAGTTTGTTGAGCGTTTGCGCGTCGAAGCAGCGCGCCGCCGCCTGGAAGAAAGTCGAAACAGCCTGGAAACGATTGCTGGCGAGTGTGGCTTTGGGAATGTCAATTCGATGCGCAATGTTTTCCAGCGAACGCTCCGAATTGCTCCCGGACAGTATCGTCACCACTTTCGCAGTCTGCGCCACCTGCCGCGGGGAGCAAAGGTCAGGGCCGGCAACACCTGAACCCCCCGTCACAATGGCGACCTTTTTTCAGTGGCCGCGATTGGTGCTCGCATTC
>DATMNS010000245.1:0-2299 GCA_035568735.1 Chthoniobacterales bacterium
GAGCCTGACGTGGGCGCCGCTTTTCTTGCGCGACTCGACGAAATCCGCGCGCAGATCGACGCGCTGCTCGCCACTGGCGACCAGGGCCGCATCTTTCGCGAGGGCGTGCGGGTCGTCATCTATGGCCCGACGAATGCGGGAAAATCGAGTCTGCTCAACCGCCTGCTCGGCTTTCCGCGCGCTATCGTGAGCGACTTACCGGGCACGACTCGCGATACGATCGAGGAAATGGTCAAGCTCCGCGGGATTGCATTCCGCCTGACGGATACGGCGGGGCTGCGCACCGGTGAGACCGATGCGGTTGAAAACGAAGGCATCGCGCGGACCGAGCGCTCGCTCGCCAGCGCTGATCTCCTGTTACAGGTGGTCGATGCGAGCGCCGCCAAGCCGGCGTATTTCGTCGCGCGGCCGGCCGATCGCGCCGCACTCTTGCTCCTGAACAAGAGCGACCTGGCGGAACATGAAGATTGGAAGAATTGCGACGCACTGCGGATTTCGTGCCTTGCGCAGGATGGCCTCTCCGGGCTGGAGGACGCGATTTTGTCCAAGGTGAGCGAACAACGCTGGGATGTGCCGAGCGCGGTCGCGATCAACACGCGGCATCGCGATTGCCTGCGCCGCGCGCGCGGCGCCTGCGAGCAGGCCCGGAGCGCCTTTGTCCAGAATCTGGCGCCGGAATTGGTGGCGGTTGATCTGCGGGGCGCGCTCCAGGCGGTCGGGGAGGTCATCGGCCACGCCGACATGGAGCAGATCCTGGACGCGCTCTTCGCCACCTTCTGCATCGGAAAATGAAAAGTCGGGCAAGCGGTTGCTACCAGCGCCTCGTTAGGCCGCTTCTTTTCCGGATGGACCCGGAGGCGGCGCATCATTTTGCCCTGCGCCTCCTGCAGGCGGCTCCGTCCATTCCCGGCAGCCGCGCGCTGTTGCGTCTGTTTGCCCCGGTACCGCGGTCTGTCACGCTCTTCGGTTTGAATTTTCCAAACCCGGTCGGTCTCGCCGCCGGCTTCGACAAAAACGGCGTGGCCATTCCGGCCTGGGAGGCGCTCGGGTTTGGCTTTGTCGAAATCGGCACCGTCACCGCCCAACCTCAGCCGGGCAATCCGCGGCCGCGCATTTTTCGTTACCCGAAGCAGGAAGCGCTGATTAACCGGCTCGGCTTTAATAACGACGGCGCGGACGCCGTCGCGCAACGCTTGCGGAAGCTGCGCCAGAGCCGGCTCCGACCGTCGATCCCGATCGGCGTCAACCTCGGGAAGTCGAAGGCGACGCCGCTCGAGGAAGCCGCCGCCGATTACCACTACAGCTTCCGGCAGCTCCATTCCGTCGCCGATTACATCGTGCTCAACGTCAGCTCGCCAAATACGCCAGGCTTGCGCACTCTGCAGGAACACGACGCGCTGGTCGCGCTGCTCCGTGTCATCACGGATGAAAATACGCGCTTGCCAGCGCCCAGGCCGATCCTGCTGAAAATCGCGCCCGATCTTTCCGACGAAGCGCTGACGGAAATCGTCGCAGCCGGCGAGGAATTCGGTCTCGCCGGATTGATCGCCACAAATACCACGCTCGATCACTCCGCCGTGGTGGGCGAAGGGGACCAGTCCGGCGGCCTGAGCGGCGATCCCTTGCGGCAACGTTCGACCGATGTCGTTCGGTTTCTGCGCAGTCGGACGCATTTGCCGATCATCGGTGCTGGCGGAATCGGCGATCGGGCGTCCGCGCAGGAGAAGTTGCAAGCCGGTGCGCAACTCATTCAGGTCTACACCGGCTACATCTATCGCGGTCCGTCGCTCCTGCGGGAAATCATCGCAGCGACATCGTAGCGGCGGTCGGCGAGGAAAGATTTTCGGCGGGTCGCGCCGAGGGTCGGCACGTTTTCCAGCCCGTCTTGCGGCATGGACATTGCTGTAATTGTCATAACTACCGTGTTTACTGGAATGAGAAACTTGTTGCCAAAAATCCTTGCCGCCGTGTTCTTTGTGCTCCTCGCCGGTGAACTGTCAGCTCAAACCGGAAGCCTCACCCTGGCTTGGAACGCCAACCCGGAGAATAATATCCAAGGCTATCTGATGGACGCGGGAACGACCAGCGGTGTCTATGACCGCGAGGTGGACGTCCATGATGTCACGACCGTGACGGTCCCGAATCTTACCGTGGGGACCACGTATTATTTCGTGGTCAAAGCCTACAACACGGAGGGCCTGGTGAGTCTTCCGTCGGCGGAAGTCTCTGCGGTTGCGCCCGCACCGAGTCCAACACCCACACCCACGCCCACGCCAACTCCAACCCCAACTCCGACTCC
>DATMNS010000246.1:0-5963 GCA_035568735.1 Chthoniobacterales bacterium
TCGAGCAAGAGGGAGAGCGGTCGCGCGCCCGCTACCCAGATGCCGAGCAACGCAATCGAGCCCGCGATCCCCAGCGCACTCCTGGCCAAGATTCGCATCCCGTGAAGTCATATCCGCCACGGCGCGAGTCGTCCATGCCGATCTCGAATCTCCGCGACGGCGGAGTGTCTCACCTTTGTAACCGGACCCTCTTCCCGCCGGTCATCTGTCGAAACCATGCTGATGCCACAACCAGCGGAGAAGTGGAGTTTCGAAAGCGCGGCGCACCTCTTGAATCGCGCCGGTTTCGGCGGAACGCCGGAGGAGATCGAAGCGGCCCATGCGGCCGGCCTGCAGGCGGCCGTTTACAATTTGCTCCATCCCCCTAACGAACCGGGGGACAATGGAACCCATCCTTGGACCGTCCCCGAGGACGTGCGGGCGCGGATGCGGGAAGTGCGAAAGCTGATGGCGCAACCGGACGAGAAAAGACAGAAGCTTCACGCGCTGCGACGCGAGCAACGGGATGAGATGCTCGACTTGCGCACCTGGTGGCTCGGGCGGATGAAGGAGACGCGCGCGCCGCTGCGCGAGAAGATCACGCTCTTCTGGCATGGGCACTTCGCGACCAGCGCGCAGAAGGTGACGAACGTCTACTGGATGTGGCGCCAGAACGACACCCTCCGGCAAAACGCGCTCGGGAATTTCAACACCCTGCTCCACGAAATGTCGCGCGATCCGGCAATGATGGTTTACCTCGATCTCGCGCAAAACAGGAAGGCGCACCCGAACGAGAACTGGGCGCGCGAGGTGATGGAGCTTTTCACTCTCGGGATTGGCCATTACAGCGAAACCGACGTGAGAGAATCGGCCCGCGCCTTTACCGGCTATGAAATCAACCTGACGAATCAGCAATTCCGCTTCAATCCCGCCCAGCATGATGCCAGCCGGAAGAGTTTCATGGGGCGCATTGGCGACTTCTCAGGCGACGACATCCTCGACATAATCGTCCGCCAACCGGCCTGCCCGGAGTGGATTGGGCGGAAACTCTGGCGCTTTTTCGTCGAGGACGAACCTTCACCGCAGATGGTCGGCGCAGTCGCCGATTCGCTCCGGGAAAATCACTTCGAATTGCGTCCGGTCTTGCGCGAGATTTTTAGCTCCGCCGAATTCTATTCCGCTCGTATCATCCGCTCGCAAATCAAGAGCCCGGTGCAATTTCTGGTCCAGAGTTGCAAACTGCTCGAGACCGAGTTGCCGCCGCGCGGGATCGCGCAAAACGCGCTCAAACAAATGGGGCAGATCCTTCTCACGCCGCCGAACGTCAAAGGGTGGGACGGCGGTAAATCATGGATTAGCACCTCGACACTCCTTTTTCGCTATAACTTTGCCAACTACCTGGTCAATGGGACGGCCAACCAGCCCAATGTCCCGCCGATGCTGCAACGCGCGCCGCTCGACCCGACGAAGATCATCCCCGGGGCGCTGCGCGATAAACCGGAGGACTTGATCGCCCATCTGGGCCGCCGGCTCTACCAGGCACCACTCGACGGGAAACAGACTGAGACCTTTCTGGCCTACCTGAAAACTCGCGCGCCGGATCGTGGCGACGAGACGATGCGCCGTTTGCTCCACCTGATGATGAGCACGCCGCAGTACCAATTGACCTAACGCCTAACGAAAATGAACCAAACCCTGCAGACCCGCCGTCGCTTTCTCCGCACTTCCTTTCTCGGCGCGGCCGCTTCCTGGACGCTGCCGGTTTTCCTCGAGAAAACCTTTTTGACCCTCGACGCGATCGCGGCCGATTCCCTCACCCAGACCGCGACGGGCAAGGATGGCACCATCCTTGTCGTGCTCCAACTGGCCGGCGGGAACGACGGTTTGAACATGGTCGTACCTTTTGCTGACGATGCTTATTTCCGCGCGCGGCCGAAACTCGCTCTTCCGGCGGACAAAATCCTCAGGCTCAATTCCTACGCCGGACTGAATCCGAAGCTCACCGGCCTGAAATCCCTTTTCGACGAAGGCCACCTCGCGGTCATCCAAGGCGTCGGTTATCCCAATCCGAACCGCTCCCATTTTCGCTCGACCGAAATCTGGCAGACCGCCACCGACTCCGACCGGACGGAGCGCGAAGGCTGGCTCGGCCGTTACTTCGACAACTGTTGCCGCGGATCCGATCCGACGGTCGGCGTGGCGATAGGAAGTGAGATGCCGCAGTCCTTCACCGCGCGCACGCCGACCGGGGTGGTTTTCTCGAGGCCGGAACAGTTTCGCTTCAAGAGCGGCGAGAAAACCGGCGGGCGGATGAGCGAAGAGGAGATTTTTTACCGCCAATTGAACCAACCTAACGACACCACGATTACCGCGTCGGACGGCGGGTCGATCGGCGCGATTGGGGGCGCCACTTCGTCGGATTTGAGTGCGATCGATTTTCTGCAGCGGACCGCGCTCGACGCGCAAATCAGCTCCGACAAAATCCTCGAGATCGCCCGCAAATCGAAATCGACCGTTCCCTACCCATCCGGCCAACTCGCCAATAGCCTGAGCCTGATCGCGCGCATGATCGGCGGCGGCCTGACGACTCGCGTCTATTATGCCAGCCAGGGCGGATTTGACACGCACGCGAGGCAGTTGAATGCACACGATCGCCTGATGACGGAGCTGAATGGCGCGCTGAGCGCTTTCGTTACCGATTTGAAACAACAGGGAAATTTTGAGCGCGTCCTCCTGATCACCTTCAGCGAATTTGGCCGGCGCGTGAACGAGAACGCGAACGGCGGGACCGACCATGGCGCGGCCGCGCCGATGTTTGCGCTCGGCGGCCGGGTCAAACCCGGGCTCTTCGGGAAATATCCAAGCCTGACGGATCTGGATAGCGGCGACCTGAAATTCAACACGGATTTTCGCAGCGTTTACGGCACCGTCCTCGAACAGTGGCTCGCGGCACCGAGTGCCGCGGTGCTGGGGCGAAAATTCCCGCCCCTGCCGATTATTTAGGCGGCGGCCCGAGCAACGTCAGGCAAGAGCGTCGTGAATGGCGCGCACTGCGCGCACCATTTGTTCGTATTCGTCCAGTTCGAGCGCCTGCGCGCCATCCGACAGGGCGCGCTCCGGGTGGTCGTGCACCTCGACCATCAAACCATCCGCGCCCACCGCCACGCCGGCACGGGCCAGCGGCGTGACCAGGTATTTCCTTCCCGTGGCGTGCGAGGCATCGACGATCACCGGGAGATGTGAAATCCGGCGCACGGCCGGCACGGCGGCGAGATCGAGCACGCTCCGGGCGTGTTCGGTGAAGGTGCGCACGCCGCGCTCGCAAAGCACGATCTGGTAATTACCCTCCACCATGATGTATTCGGCGGCGAGCAGCCATTCCTCCAACGTTGCAGCCAGGCCACGTTTCAGGAGCACCGGGCGGCGCGAACGGCCGGCGCGTCGGAGCAGGGAGAAATTCTGCATGTTGCGCGCGCCGATCTGGATCATGTCGGCGAAGCGCTCGACCATTTCCAGCCCCGCCTCGTCCACCGCTTCGGTCACGATCTTCAAGCCAAAGCGTTCGCGGATTTCCGCCATGATCTCGAGCGCTTCTTCGCCCAGCCCGGCAAACGCGTAGGGCGAGCTGCGCGGCTTGAAAGCGCCACCCCGGAAAAAACGCGCGCCACTTTTTTGCACCGACTCCGCAATCGCGAACGCCTGCGCCCGCGATTCGATCGCACACGGCCCGGCAATGATCGCCAGGCCGCCATCACCGATTTTCGCGTCGCCGATTTCAATCACGGTCCCCTCCGGCCGGAATTCGCGAGTGACGAGTTTGTAGGGTTTGCTGATTGCGATTGCCTCGGCCACGCCCGGCATGTTTTCGAAATGCGCGGGATCGACCGCGCCGGTGTTTCCGGTCAGGCCGATGACCGTCCGGATCGCTCCAGGCATGGGGTGGGCGCGAAAGCCGAGTTGCGTGATGGCCCGCACGACGCCGGCCAGTTCGGCCTCGGTCGCACGGGCGGTCATTACAATCAGCATAAATTCAGGAGTCGATCACGGGGTGCTCCTGCAGTCTCGTTCGGCACTTGGACGTCGCAAGCTCGCTCGCGTTTCGCAACACTGCTGGGACCAGCGCCCGCCTCAGGCGGACTACAACTCGTTAGGCGTCGTCGCCCGTCCCCTCGCCCTTCGTCGCCTTCTGCCCGCGCAACTTGGCCTGGATGAAAAGATCAATGCCGCCATCCATCACCGCCTGCACGTTGCTTGTCTCCGCGCCGGTGCGGTGATCTTTCACCATCTGATACGGCTGAAAAACATACGATCGAATCTGGCTCCCCCATGCGACGTCGCCTTTCTCGCCATATTGCCGGTCGATCTCAGCGCGCTTTTTGTCCTGCTCGATCTCGTAAAGTTTTGCCTTGAGCATTTTCATCGCGAGCTCACGGTTGCGGCCCTGGCTGCGCTCCGCCTGGCAGGCGACGACGATTCCGCTCGGCTTGTGCACGATGCGCACCGCGGTTTCGACTTTGTTCACGTTCTGACCACCCTTGCCGCCGGCGCGGAAGGTGTCGATTTCGAGGTCTGCGGGATTCACTTCGATCGGCGCGGAGTCCGCGATTTCCGGCACGACATCAACGCTCGCGAAGGAGGTGTGCCGCCGCTTGTTCGCGTCGAAGGGCGAGATGCGCACGAGACGATGCACCCCGCGCTCCGGGTTCAAATAGCCGTAGGCATATTCGCCGCTCACGAGCAGCGTGACCGATTTGATCCCGACTTCTTCGCCCTGCTGAAGGTCGATCGTTTGCGCGCTGAAACCGCTCCGCTCGATCCAGCGCTGATACATCCGCAGCAGCATGTCGGCCCAATCGCACGACTCCGTCCCCCCGGCGCCGGAGTGAATCGTGACGAACGCGTTCGAGCGATCATTTTCGCCGGAGAGAAATTGTCGGAGCTCAAATGCCTCGAGCTTTTGCACGAAGCGCGCATGCTCGGTCGCGATCTCTTTCTCCGCCGCGGCGCGCGCCGCCGGATCAGTTTCCTCCGCCGCCAGTTGTTGCAGCGCTTCGAAATCTTCCGCCTCGCGCTCGAGCTCGAGCAGCGGGTTGATCAAACCGCGCAGGCGCGAAACCTCCTCGACTTCGCCCTGGGCGCGCTCGCGGCTTGACCAGAAATCCGCGGCCGCCATCCGCGTTTCGAGTTCCGTCAGGCGGGCTTGCAGCTTCGGCAGGTCAAAGAAACCTCCGCAGTTCGCCGACGCGCGCGCGCAATTCTTCTGCGTTGATTGCTTCCACTTCCGTTGCCATGACTAAAGATAATCGGACGCGCTCTCGTGCCAAATCAGATCAACGGGCGCCATCCGCGACGGCGCAAATAAACAGACGCGCCTTAAGCCCGAAGCGACGGTTGTAGGTCTGCGCCAGCTCATCCGCGATCCCCGCGGAAGCGACGTTTTCGCAAAGGGTCACCGTGGCACCGCCAAAGCCGCCGCCGGTCAATCGCGCGCCATAAACGCCTGGAAGATCGCGCGCGATCTCGACGAGCAGATCGAGTTCGGCGGTGCTGTTCTCAAAATTTTGCCGCGAGCTTTCGTGCGATTCGTTCATCAGCGCACCGCAGCCGCGGGCGTCGTTCTCCGCGAGCAGGATGAGGGCGCGTTGCACCCGTTCGTTTTCACCAACAATGTGCGCCGCGCGCCGGCGGAGGAGTGGCGGCAGATCGCGTTTGGCTAATTCGTTAGGCGAAATGTCGCGCAACGCAACCAGACCGAGCGCCGCCGCGGCGGCCCGCGTTTCCTCGCATCGCTGGTCGTAAAGGCCTTCCGCCAGCTCACGTTTTGTGCCCGACTCGGCGATGACCAGGGAGAGCTCCGGCGGAAATGGAATCGTGCGCACTTCCTCGCTCCGCGCATCGAAGAAGAGGGCATGCTGCGCGCGGCCGAAAATGGACGTGACCTGGTCGAGCAAGCCGGATTTCACTCCGACGAACCGATGCTCGGC
>DATMNS010000247.1:0-3295 GCA_035568735.1 Chthoniobacterales bacterium
TCCGCGCGCGAAAATCCTGGCTCATCCCGGCATGCTTTATGTGGCGATCGGGATCATCGGCGCGACCGTCATGCCCCATAATCTGTATCTGCATTCGTCGATCGTGCAGACGCGCAAATTCGAGCGCACGCCGGTGGGCCAGCGCGAGGCGATCAAGTTCGGGACGATCGATTCGAGCGCCGCGCTCATGTTCGCCCTTTTCATCAACGCCGCGATCCTCGTCCTCGCGGCCTCGGCGTTCCATTGGTCGGGACACCAGGACGTGGCGGAAATCCAGGATGCTTTCAAGCTGCTCAGCCCACTTCTCGGGGTCGGCATGGCGAGCGTCCTCTTCGCCATCGCGCTCCTCGCTTCCGGTCAAAACTCCACTCTCACCGGGACGCTGGCCGGGCAGATCGTGATGGAGGGATTCCTCAATTTCCGGATCGCGCCCTGGCTGCGGCGGGTGATTACGCGCGGACTGGCGATTGTCCCGGCGGTGTTGGTCATCGGCATCTTCGGGGAAAAGGAGACGACCCAGTTGTTGATCGCGAGCCAGGTGGTGTTGAGCATGCAACTTGGTTTCGCCGTCTGGCCCCTGATGCGTTTCACCGGCGAGAAGAAGAAGATGGGCGAATTCGCGAACGGCTTTTGGATCAAGCTCTTCGGCTGGGCAACCGCGCTTCTCATCATAGCGCTGAATGTAAAACTGCTCTTCGACACCTTTCTGCCGGCTGCGTGGACCGGCGCATTTTACGGCGCGCTCGGTCTGCCCGCGCCGTGATCGCCTGCCTAACGAAACCGCCCGGCTAGACAGCACGCGCGAACTGGCTTAACGAGTCTCGCAGCAACCGCTCATGTTGGGTTCAACCAGAATTTGCTTCCTCTTCGCGTGCGCAAGTTCCGCCTAAGCACGCTGCGCCGGGTCACCCTGCTGCTTTTTTTCGCACTCTTCGGCGCGATTGTCCTGCGCTGGATTTCGCTCGAGCGTCTGCGCCTGAGTCTGCAGCGTCTCGGTCCGCCGCTGCTCCCGTCGCCGAGCGTTACCCCGGAGCTCATCCCGACGCCGACGCGACCGCCGGTTATCGCCGGGAAACTGGACACGGCAAAGTTGTGGAGCGGCATCACGGTCCACGCGCAAGTCGATCCGACGCCGGGCCGCGAGGCCTCGGTAGAGCGGCTCGATCCGCAGAGTTACGTGCTGGATTTAAGACTGAATGTGCGCGTGCCGACGCCGAACAGAACGCTGGAGGAACTGGCCCAGGTGACGCCGGAACTGCCGAAGCTGCTGCCGCACCTCGGCGCGACGCTGACACCGGATCCCGTCTCGCCACTTTTTCAGCAACTCTACGACTTGAAAGTCCAGACGTTGCGGGAAGATCTGGTGCGACTGGATCAACTGCTTTCCCGTCACAACTTCTACGATTGCCAGACCATCCTGCAGTTGCGCGATCCGGCGACGAAGCGCACCGGCATTCTGCTCCAGGCCGACATGGACGTCGACGCGGATGGTTCCGACGCGGATCGCGTGCCGGAGATCGACGGACGCTCGGCGAATTTCAAGCCCTTCACCAGCTACCGCTGGAAGAAGAAAATGGCGCGCCCTAATCCGTTCCTCCCCGCGGCGGAAGAGAAATTACGCCGCTACGAAACCGAGTTTGCGCAAAAAGGCCTGCCGATGGAGCGGAACCGCGACCTGCGGATCGGGATCCAAAGAATGAAGGCCGAGGTCGACTCGCTCAAGCGCTTCAGTTTCCTCATCGCGGCGACCGATCCCTACATCGTGCTCCCGGGAGTTTTCGCGCGCGCGAAGGATGCCGGACGGGTCGGCGACTACGCGGTCGTTCTCTTCGGCGATCAGATTTACCCGGCGATCGTGGGTGACGTCGGGCCGAGCGACAAGGTCGGTGAAGCCTCGCTCCGGATCGCGAAGGAGATCAACGTGCTGGCGACGCCCTACAACCGCCCGGTGAGCGACCTCAAAGTAACCTACCTGATTTTTCCCGAGACGGCTGACTCGCCGTTTGGGCCACCCGACCTGGAGAAGATTCAGGCGCGTTGCGAAAAGCTCGTGCAGGAAATCGGCGGTGCGAGCGTGCCGTTGCATCACTGGCAGAATCTAATCCCGACGCCCACGCCCACTCCGTCAGCCACGCCTGCGCCGACGCCGTCACCGAGCGCGACACCGTCGCCTAACGAATCGGCGACAGTGTCGCCTTCGCCGGTCGTTGCCCCAACTTTCGCTTTCCCGACGCCGCCCGAATCGCCCTCGCCCTCAGGCAGCCCTTCGCCGGCATCCCCGCCGTCGCTGCTGCCGACAAGTTCCCCGCTCGCCTCTCTCGCGCCGAGCCCCTAACGAGGAGCCACGCGGTGGACGCGTTTTGAGGCCTGGTCGCGCGGCAGCCGCCGCAACTACGGCCCGACTGGGCGAGAGCCCCCCGGGCCAGTGGTTTGCGTGCGCGCTCCCACATTCTGCAATTGCTGTACAGTCCCCGGGCTATTTTCCGAGGCGCTCAAATAAGACCGGATCGCGAGATCGTTGGCGGTGCGCACGGTCTGGGCGACGGTGGCGATGTTCATGGCGTTGGCTCCCGCAAGTGCGGCCCAGGATTTGCCACTTGCCTTGAGAGCGGCGAGCTCTTGCACCTTGGGCTGACGATTGCGGGCGATGGTGTTGAAAGCCAGCAGGTCACCGAGCGGAAGACGCGTCTGATTCTGGAGAGTCAATACTTGTTGCTGGCTCAGGCCGCTGACCTGGGAGAAAGCCGCGAGGACAAATGGTTGCTCACGCTGATGAGCATTTGCCTGGTTGATCGAGTTGATCGCACTGATCAGCCCCGGCTCGTCATTGCTCCCCGTATTGCCCGAGGCGCGCGCGAAACCGCCCCCGATATGGCTGCCTGTTGGCGGCTCGACCCAAACCGAACGTTTTGATGCCGCCGGCTGAGTCCGGACCGCCGCAACGCTGGCGGCGGCGGCACTCGAATGCGTTCCCGTGGATTGAGATTGAGGTGCTTCGGCGCAACCGGCCAGGAAGAAAGTAACCGAGAGAAGAGCAACGACCAGTTTCGACATGGCAGGCGAGATAGTCGTGCGCGCGAAAAACGTCAAGAAAATTGTCATCAAAACGTAACAATTGAGCTTTTGCCCGGGTCCTTTTCCCTCGTTAGAAAGAGGCGTGGTGATCAACCGCACGAATCGCTATCGCGCAGCGTGGATCTCCGACGTCCACCTCGGCACTCGTGGGAGCAACGCTGCGGCGCTCCTCGCGTTCTTGAAGGAGTACGAGTTCGACACGCTCTACATCGTGGGTGAC
>DATMNS010000248.1:0-4710 GCA_035568735.1 Chthoniobacterales bacterium
ACTTTGGCGAGCGCGTTTGGCGGCAGATTTGGAGTTGGCCATGGATCAGAATTTTGTGGACGGGCAGGCTCGCGGACGACCGAAACGTTGTCAAGGCGGGCGCAGCTCGCAGCCGGGAGCGGTGACACCGGTTGGCCGGCACGGCATCGAGCGACTTGATGGCCGGGATTACCAACTCCGGTTACAGTCCGCGCGATGGAACTCTTCTGGTGGGGCGTGACGCTGGTCCTGATGGCCGTCGGCCTGATCGGCACGGTGTTGCCGATATTTCCAGGAACAACCGTCATCCTCGCCGCGGCGATCATGCACCGCTTCATGCTCGGGCCAGCGAGAAGCATTGGCGGGTGGAGCATCGCCCTGTTGGTTGCGCTGACCCTCGTCTCCTACGCGCTCGACCTAGTCGGCGGGCTTTACGGCGCGCGGCGTTTCGGCGCGAGCCGTTGGGGCGTTGCCGGTGCGGTTCTCGGGGCGATCACTGGCCTGTTCTTCGGCCTGCCCGGACTCCTTGTTGGGCCGATCATCGGCGCCGTCGCGGTCGAAATAATCTGCGGCAAACGCCTCGTTGCCGCGGGCCGCGCCGGCTGGGGTACGTTGCTAGGCAATCTCGCCGGGATGCTGGGCAAACTCGTCATCGCGTTTGCGATGGTGAGCTGGTTCCTGGTCGCCGTGCCGGCACCGTTTTAGAAAAATCGGTTCCCCTTCGTTTCTGAGGAGGTTTTCGCGTAGACCCCGATCAACGGCCGGCGCGAGGGCGTCGGTGTCCGGAAATCGCTCGCGAATCCGTGCGCGGTGCGAATCTCAACATGCCCGGCGGCACGGCCGGATCCATACACCAGCACGGCGCCGATTGGAGCCTGATAGGGGTCATAGACAGCGAGGCGCTTAAATCCGTAGCGCTGCACCAGTTCGTCGCCAGCCTGTCGCGCGAGTTCCGATTTCGGATAGGAATCGACCGCGCCAGAAGCAAGCAATGCTTCTTTCACGTAACGCCAGCAACACATTTTCGAATGCGCGTGAGCCCGCTCCTCAGCGATCGTCGCGGCGCGGGCCAGGCTCGGATCGAGGTGCGGAAAGGGATTCTTCGTCTTGCCGGTAAACCGCGAGATGATGGACGTCGACTGCACTTTGCCCCGGGCATCGACGTAGACAAAACGCGTCTCCGATTTCGAGAGACCGGCGGCTCGTGTGCTCGAGAGAGCGAGGACGCAGCAGCTAATGGAAAAGAAAAGGTGAAAACGAAACACGCGAAGGAGCTTTATGCAGGCAACAATGGTGCCGCGCAACCATAAATTTTTCGCAAGGCGCATTTAATTTTTGGTGGCGCGATCAGTTCCGCGGGAAAAACCCGGGGGTGAGGCGGCTTTTCGCGCTCGGCCGCATTCTGGAACGATTACGCCGCTCTCGGCTCCTAGAAAACCTGTTGAAACGTTACCTGGAGCATGGCCACCGACAGCGAAAATTAAGAAGCGCCCGGACCAAATCGGAGGAACTGCTAGGAAAGCCCGTTTGCAGGATGGCCTTTCTTTTTGTCCGAGATCTCACCTTTGGGGGCGGGGCACAGGTGAGTCAACCAACAATGCGGCCGGTCACTTCGCCGAAGCCGACCCGGTAGCCGTCGCCTTCGCACCACCCGCTGATCGTTAGGCGATCGCCGTCCTCGAGCCATTTGCGCGTCTCGCCGCCCGGCAATTGCAACGGGTTGGCTCCGCGCCAGGTCAGTTCGAGCATGCTGCCGCGTCCGTCTTCCGCCGGGCCACTGATCGTCCCACTGGCCAGCAAATCACCGGGCCGGAGGTTGCATCCGCCCACGGTGTGATGCGCGAGCTGTTGCGCCATGCTCCAGTAGAGGTTCTGGAAATTGCTCCGCGTGATCGTTTGCGGCGCGCTCATCTTCGCAGTCTGCAACTGCGCTTCCAACCGAATATCGAAGGTAAAGTCGTTAGGCGCGCGCAGGTAAGGGAGCGGCGGAGGATCCTGCGCCGGCAGCGGTTTGCGAAAAGGCTCGAGCGCTTCCAGCGTTACCACCCAGGGCGAAATGCTGGTGCAGAAATTCTTCGCCAAGAACGGGCCGAGCGGTTGGTATTCCCACGTCTGGATGTCGCGCGCACTCCAGTCATTCATCAGGACGAGCCCGAAAATATGATCGGTCGCCTCCGCGATTGGCACCGGCTGACCGAGCTCGTTCGGCGGTCCGACGAAGAAAGCGGTCTCGAGCTCGAAGTCGAGAGCGCGGCTCGCGCTGAAAATCGGCGCCTCAGCGTCGGGCGGCTTGATCTGACCGTGCGGCCGGCGCACCTCGGTCCCGCTCGGGACAACGGAACTGGCGCGGCCGTGGTAGGCGATCGGCAGCCATTTCCAATTCGGCATGAGCGCGTTCTCCGGCCCGCGGAACATGGTGCCGACGTTGAAGGCGTGGTGATAGGAAGAATAGAAATCGGTGTAATCGCCGATCCGCGCCGGCAATTGCATCGTGATTTCTTTTTGTTGATGAAATGCCCGGGCGCGCAAGGCGTGGTCATCGCGCAGGGTGGCAGTTTCGGCTGCGAGGAGATGTTGCAACACCTCGCGCGTTTTGCGCCAGGCCGGACGACCGAGCGCCAAAAACGCATTCAGCGAATCACCGGCAAAGATGGCGCGCGGGCCAAAATCCAGCGCGCGAAAATAGCCGCCCTCCTCGAGCACCGCGAGGTCGAGCACCAAGTCGCCGATCGCCACGCCGGCGCGCGCCGGGTCGTCGCCAGGCCGAAAGATTCCGTAGGGCAGATTCTGGAGCGAAAAATGCGATCCGGGCGCGACCTCGATGAAGGACCGGAGTGATGTGGCCATGGTCAGGATCTTTCCAAAAGTCCGAGCGCCCGCAGGTCGTCGCGCGGCTCATCGAAGCTGCAACTGCCTAACGACGTCACCAGGCGGCGACGCGCCGTGATTTGCGCCGTCGTGATTTTCCAATCGCGCCAGCGGAAGGCCTCCTCCTCGAAGGCAAACGAGCCTGGGCTTTCGTCTGCCAGCATTTCCTGCGTCTGCCCCTCGCTCCAGCGATGCTCGGCCGCGAGCACGCCGGCGCCGAGGACGTTGAGGAAACCGTGCATTTTCGTGCCGACACTTTGATGAAAAAGTCGCACCGGATGATGCAACCCGGCGGTAAACTTGATCGGCACGCGATGCCGCACCGCGGCAACCAGAGCGCGGGCGATTTGCCCGTCGGTCGGGAAGGCGTCCGCGCTCACGCCGCCGGTGCGGAGCTTGAAACCCGCGCCGCTGCTGGCAAGCGCCTCGATGGTCGAGGCGGCGGCAGCGGCGGGCGCTTCCCAAAAGACGTTCAACGCCAGGTCGCCCAGGGTCGCGCGCGCCACGCCTAACGAATCCGCGACTGGCCCCGGTGGCAACGGCATTTCAAACTGCGCGATCGAGACCACCCCCTCGTGCTTTGTCGAAAATTCCTTGATCGCTTTCGCCGCCTTCTCCAGCGCGCGGCGGAAGTCCGCCGCTTTCGCCGTTTTCGGTCCGAGGGCGGAGATTTGGAGCGGATGCTCTCGCTCGAATTGCTTCAGTTGCGCGCGGGCCGCGGCAAATTTCGCAACCGGCAAAATGAAAGCGCCGAGCATCCAGCGATCCGGCGAACGCACATAGCCCGCCTGGTCGCGCAGCGCCGGCTCGAGCGCGAGATCAGCGGGCGGGAAGAGCCCCGCATAATCAATCGCGTGGCCGAGCAGCGCTCGTAAAGAAGCAGACGACATCGGGAGAACTCAACGGCGCAATCGTCGCGTTCGTCAACCAATGGAATTCTTTTTGGAACCGAATCTGACACTTTGAAGCGTAAGTCCGTCGCGGCGCACGATTCATCGGACAGTGGAAATCGAGCTCGAAAAAGAAGTCTCCCGTTCCGACGACCCCGGAGATCCCACCGGGAACACGGTCGTCACACCGCGGATGCGAGAGCACGACCCCGTGCCGCGGCCGTTTGACGTGCGCTCGGTCGCACTGACCGGGCTCTTTCTGCTTGCGATCTTTTACACGATCTACTTCCTGCGGGCGCTCCTTCTTCCGCTCGTCCTCGCCCTTCTCCTGAGCTACCTCCTCCGACCAATCGTGCGCGGTCTGGTGAGGATAAAAATCCATCCCGTGATCGGCAGTGCCCTGCTCCTCCTCTCGCTTGTCGGCGCGATTACCTACAGTGTTTCACTTCTGGCGGCGCCCGCGGCCGGCTGGCTCGAAAAGGCGCCTTACAGTTTGCGACAGTTGCAAGATCGTCTCACGCCTTTCAAAAAGCCGATGGCCAAGGTCGCGCAGGCGAGCGGCGCGATCGAGAACCTGACGGCCACCGAATCCGTCGCCGCCAGGACGCCGACGGTCGAACTCAAACAGCACCCAATTGCGGAAGGGCTTTACGCGCACACCTCGGAGTTCCTGGTGAGCGCCTTAACGATGCTCATCCTGCTTTACTTCCTGCTCGCCTACGATGGCGTTTTCCTCGCCAAGCTGATCAAGCTCATGCCGACGCTTTCGGACAAGAAACGGGCGGTCTCCATCGCGCACGAAATCGAAGCCCAGATCTCGCGTTATCTTTTTACCGTTACGATCATCAATATCGGTCTCGGGACCGCGGTTGGGGTAGTAGTGGGATTACTGGGCCTGCCCAACCCGTCGCTCTGGGGCGTGCTTGTCGCGGTGCTCAATTTCATCCCCTATCTCGGCGCGCTCACCGGGATT
>DATMNS010000249.1:0-2750 GCA_035568735.1 Chthoniobacterales bacterium
CTTCGAGAAAGCGCAACGTCTCGAGGTCGTAAATCCACATCGGCGTCGGGTTCGCGTCGAAGAGGGTGCGATACCTGTCGTCCGGAGGATTCGGCGAGTCCTTTTCCAGGGGCCGGCAGCCTCCTCGCCTTTTGCCCTTTCCGTTTCGGGTGAGGGTTCGGCCTGGCGCCAGGCTGCTCGGTTTGCGACCGGCCTCCGCAGCTGATTTGGATTTCATCTCGATTCGATCGGGCGGCGTTAACCTGGGATTTTTTACGTCGAGGGTGTCGAAAGCAGGATTTCGGCCAACCGGTGTGCCGCAAGCCTTCGTCGACGTTGGCCGCGACCGAGATCGCCCCCAGTATTTTTTTCAACCGCAGTTTGGACTTCGTCCGCGTCTTCTGACACTGTCGCACCCGTGCTCTCCAGGATTTATTCCGCAGCTGTTTACGGCGTGGACGCTTACGAGGTCGAAATCGAGGTCAACGCCGCCGGCGGCAGCCCCAATATCGTCATCGTCGGCCTGCCGGATGCGGCCGTAAAGGAGAGCCGTGACCGGGTCACGACCGCGATTAGCAACAGTGGCTACTATTGGCCGCGCGGCCGGACGACGATCAATCTCGCGCCGGCTGACATCAAGAAGGAAGGACCGAGTTTCGATCTGCCGATCGCTCTCGGCATGATCGCGGCGGCCCAGGAGATCGAGGACGAACTTTTCGACCAGTTCAGTTTCGTCGGCGAGCTGGCGCTCAATGGCGCGGTCCGCGCGGTGAAGGGCGTGCTGCCGGTGGCGCTCGAAGCGCGCCGGCGCGGAAAGCGCGGCGTGATTGTGCCCGAAGCGAATGCGGCCGAAGCCGCCATGGTCGAAGGGATCGATGTCTATGGCATGCAGAACCTGCGCCAGACTTTTCAGTTCGTTAGGGGCGAAACTCCACTGCAACCTGTGCGTGGCGATCTCAGCCAATTTTTCGCCACCCACCAGACGTACGACGTTGATTTTGCCGACGTCAAAGGCCAGGGCCACGTGAAACGTGCAGTCGAGGTCGCGGTCGCGGGCGGACACAATATTTTGATGATCGGGCCGCCCGGCTCCGGCAAGTCGATGCTTTCCAAACGCATCGCCACCATCATCCCGCCGATGGCGTTGGAGGAAGCGATCGAGGCGACAAAAATTCACAGCATCGCGGGTCTGCTCACGCCCGAGCAGTCGTTTGTCGCGACGCGTCCTTTTCGCTCGCCCCATCACACCATCTCGGATGTGGGGTTGTTAGGCGGCTCGGCCATTCCCGCGCCGGGCGAAGTCAGCCTGGCGCACCATGGCGTCCTCTTTCTCGATGAATTGCCGGAGTTCAAGCGTTCCACCCTCGAGGTGTTGCGCCAGCCGCTCGAAGATGGCCGCGTCACCATCTCGCGCGCGGCCGGCACGATCACTTTTCCCTCTGAGTTCATGCTCGTCGCCGCGATGAACCCATGCCCGTGCGGTTATTTCGGCGATCTCAAGCGCGAATGCCGTTGCAGTCCGGTGCAGGTGCAACGTTACCGCCAGCGCATTTCCGGACCGCTGCTCGACCGGATCGATCTGCATATCGAAGTGCCGGCGGTGGAATACCGCGATATCTCGAGCGAGCGCGCGGAGGAGCATTCCATGGCGATTCGCGCGCGCGTCGGCCTGGCCCGCGAACGGCAACAGACCCGCTTCCATTCCGACAAGAAGACCACCTGCAACGCGCGGATGACATCACGCGCGATCAAAGTGCACTGCAAACTAAGCGACGACTCCCAGGAATTGATCCGGGTTGCGATGACCGAGCTGAACCTGAGCGCGCGCGCTTACGATCGAATCCTAAAAGTTTCTCGCACCATCGCCGATCTCGAGGGCGCCGCCGCGATCTCGCCGGAACACGTGAGCGAAGCGATCCAGTATCGCACCTTCGACCGCACCCTTTGGGTTTAACAAAGGGCCAGGGGCGAATTGCAGACGCCTGCCTGTGGGAGGCGCGGGTCTCAGGCCGTGCCGCGCGATGAGTCATATGCGAACGAAACTCTCGCGCTTCGCAAAGCGAAGCCGACAAGCCTTGCGACCGCGTTTGCAGCGGCGAGTTTCCTGCGTGAAGTCGAAACAGACCAAACCGCATCGCGTGGTCCGTCGGCGGACCAGGAATTGGAAAATGCCGGCCGACACGGTCTACGTCGGCCGTCCCACCGTCTGGGGCAATCCATTTGTCGTCGGCTCCGAGTTGATTGGCGGCGAAAAGCTGACGGCGGCCAAGGCGGTCGCGCTCTATCGTCAGTATGCGCGCGACGCCTTCAACCTCCGCGATTTGCGCGCCTGTTTGCGCGGGAAAGACCTGGCCTGCTGGTGTCCGCTCGGCCAGCCCTGCCATGCTGATGTTCTGCTCGAGCTCGCGAATTTGGCCTAACGCATTCCCTGGACCGATTGCCTCCGAACCTACCGATGGCTTGATCTGTGAAACACCTTTCTCGATCCAAAACCCGATGTAAATAGTCAGGTTCGATACCTCAGCAACCCACCCTGCAATCCAACTTCCTAACGAAATATGTTCAAAACCATCCACTCTTTTTTTCCCGCGCAGGTCCGGCATCTCGCCCTCTTCTGCGCGCCGCTCCTTCTCCTTTCCGCGTCCGCCGCGGATGAGTCTTCGTCACCTTCCACAAGTGCCACATCCATGACCGAAAACCCGTTGCTCAAAGAAAGTGCGCTCGATTTTCATTACCCGCCCTTCGACCGGATCAAGGATGCAGATTTCGCG
>DATMNS010000250.1:0-4360 GCA_035568735.1 Chthoniobacterales bacterium
GATGGCGACGCCGATATAGGCGCCCATCCGGATCAGGCTCCAATCGATATCCGCGGCGATCACGCCTTGGGCGAGCGACGAGATCAGGCCGGCCTGAGGTGCTGGCAATGGATGCAGCCGCAATTCTGCGCCCGGCGCGCCGACAAAACCGTAGGCCTGATTCACCAGATTAAGCACCGGCGGAATGACTACTGCGCCCGCGAGAACACCGATGATGAGCGCGACCTGCTGTTTCCACGGAGTCGCATCGACCAGCTGACCCGTCTTCAAGTCTTGCAGGTTGTTGTTCGCGATCGCGGCTACGTTGAAGATGACGGCGGTGGTGAAAAGCGCGAAAGCCATCAGCGCCTTGGTCGCTTCCGGCCCCACATAAGGTTTCACGCCCACGACAAGCAACAGGGCGGCGCCGATCACGACCAGAATGCCGATGCCGGAGAGCGGGCTGTTCGATGAACCGATCAGGCCGGCCATGTAACCGCAGACCGCCGAAACGAAGAAGCTCATCAAGAAGACATAGAAGACGCCGCCGATGACGAGCGTTGTGACGTGCGAGCCGAGCCCGCTCGTGTTTGCGAAGTAGCCGAGCACCCAGCCGATCGGGAGCATGCAAACGAGTGTGATGACGCCGACGATGCCGATCGGAATGTCGCGTTCGGTGATCGGCAGCGTGTCCGCTTGTCCCGCTTTCCGCGCGCGCGACGCGGCCATCGCGCCGGCCAGGCCGCTCGCGACAGGCTTCACCAACTTCAGCAGCGTCCAGATTGCGGAAACGCCAATCGTCCCGGCGCCGATGAATCGCACCTTGTGACTCCAGGTGCTTTGCGCCAGTGCGCCCGCCGCAGTCGTCAGGTCGCCGGTGAGTGCCGAGTAGTGCGGGACGAGCCAACCCCAGCCGATGCCGGCGCCGATGAGCATGGCAATGCCGACGGACAATCCACACAGGTGACCGATCGCGAGAAGCGCGAAGGAAAGAGAAAAATCATAACCGCTGGCCGCGCCGCGCCGGCCGATCCGGAACGTCTGCGCCACATCAGCGGCAAATACTTGCGTCGCGACGACGACCGCAAACACCGCAGAAACGATCGATCCCCACAACACCGCGAGCAACCCCGCGCGTCCGTGTTCGATATCCGCGGCGTGCTCCTTATCGCCGCCGCTGCCGACCTTGAGCACTTCGGCGCAGGCGACGCCTTCCGGGTAAGGCAGGTCGGAGTTCGTGACCAACGCGCGGCGCAGCGGAATCGAATACATCACACCCAGAATCCCGCCGAGCGCGCAGATCAGGAAAGAAATCCAGAAGGGAAACCCGGTCCACCAGCCGATCATGATCAAACCCGGCAAGACAAAGATGATCGAAGACAAAGTGCCCGCGGCCGAGGCAACGGTCTGCACGATATTGTTCTCCTGCACCGTCGCATCTTTGAAGGCGCGCAGGATCGCCATCGAAATCACCGCCGCCGGAATCGAGGTCGAAAAAGTCAGGCCGGCCTTGAGACCGAAGTAAACGTTGGCCGCGGTGAAGACCAACGTGATAAAGACTCCGATGATCAGCCCGCGGACGGTAAGTTCCTTTTGCATGTTGGTTGTGATGTTCTCCGAGCGACGCGAGCGGAGGATAGGGTGGAATCTCCGCGAGGGTCAAGACAAGTAGCGCCGGCGGAGTTGAATCGCCTCTCCAAGTGTGACGCGCTCGATCCTGGGAAGAAAGTCGTCCCCGGCGTCCATGTCGCGATTCGTTAGGCCGGCGGCGCGGTTTGGAGGGACGGGCGCCGTCCCGTCCGTCTCTCGAAACGGGGACTCCATCATCGCGCCATTGTTTGGCGTGAGCGATCTCAGGCTTCGCAGGAGTTAGCGTTTACTTGAAAGCCCGTGGCGACGAGTCGCAGGCCCTGGCCGCCAAACGAACGCAACAATCGCTGGCGGTTTTTCACCGCCCTCCAAGGGCTAAGCCGAGCGCCGCTCTCGAGCGGCCAGTGCGCGAAAGAGGCGCAACTCGGCAAGCTCGTACTTTCCGCCGAGTTCCTCGCCCAACCCCGTGAGGCCGCGCGGGCCGAGCTGCGACATTGCGCTCGCCAGTTCCTGCGCCTGCGCGGAGGTAAAGAATTGCTCCAGCGCGAGAGGCGCGCCGGCTTCGATCGCTTTCACGAGATGATCCTGAATCGTGCGGTCCACAAATCCCCGCCGGCGCGCAATCTGGTCGATCGATTCGCCGGCCTGGAAGCGGCGGAGCGTTTCCGCTTCGCTGTCGTTCAACCGCGCCGCTGCGCGCGAACGTAATTCGTTAGGCGCGGCGAATGCTTGCCGCGGATTCGATTGCAGATAGTCGGCGATCGCGGCCAGGAAAGGTTCGGCAAAATCCTTCAGCTTCTGTTCGCCCACGCCCGGGATGCGACGGAACTCGATCGGCGTCGTCGGGTAAGAGCGCGCCATTTCGCGCAGGGCCACGTCGGAGAAAATCACGTAGGCCGGCACGTTGCGTGCGTCGGCCAGCACGCGGCGAACGCCGCGCAGTTTTTCGAAGAGCGTTTCGTCGCACTCGATTTCACCGGCACGTTGCTTCACTTTCGCGGTGGGTTTCTCGACCTGTTTCGTGAGAGTGATCGGGGTGCGGCCGCGCAGCGCCGCGCGGCCCGCCTCGGTCACCTGCAGGGTCGCAAACTTCCCGGGCGCGACCTCGACGAGGCCCAGGCGCAGGAGTTCGCGTCCGAGTGCCTGCCAGGCGTCGCGTTTCAGTTCGCTCCCGATGCCGTAGGTCGAAATCTTGTTGTGGCCGCGCTGGCGGATCGGTTCCGTGTCGGCGCCAGTCAGCACCTCGACGATGTGGTTGAGGCCGAAGGCGAATCCGCTTTTCTGGTGCACGCGCAGGACGCAGGAGAGAAATTTTTGTGCGGCGACCGTGCCGTCGAAGGTCTCCCGTGGGTTGAGGCAGTTGTCGCAGCCGTTGCAGGATTGGTGAGGGCGTTCCTCCGCGAAATAGCGCAGGAGGGTGGTGCGGCGGCATTCGCGGGTCTCGGCGTAGTGCACCATCTGGCGCAACTGCTCACGCGCGATCCGCGCTTCGCTCTCGCTTTTCTCCTCGATGAAACGGGTTTGCTTGACCACGTCGCTCGCGCTGAAAAGGAGGACGCAATCGCTCGGTAATCCATCGCGCCCGGCACGTCCGGTCTCCTGGTAGTAGCTCTCGATGTTTTTCGGCAGGTCGTAGTGCACAACGAAGCGGACGTTCGGTTTGTTGATCCCCATCCCGAAGGCGATCGTCGCGCTCACCACCCGCACGTCGTCGCGCAGGAACATCTCCTGGTTCTGCGCGCGCTCTTTTGCTTCCAAGCCGGCGTGATACGGCTTCGCCGCGATGCCGTCGGCATTCAGCTTCGCGGCCACGGAATCGGCCGTCTTGCGACTGGCGCAATAAACAATCCCGCTGTCGTTAGGCCGCGTGCGAAGGAACTCGAGCAACTGATCATAGGGCGCAGACTTCGGCACGACCCGGTAAGTCAGGTTGGGCCGATCGAAACTGGCGACGTAACACCGCGGCTCGCGCAGCTTGAGCTGCTCCAGGATGTCGCCGCGCACGCGCTCCGTCGCGGTTGCGGTCAGGGCCATGATCGGGACCTTGGGCAAGAGCTCCCGCAGCCTGACCAGTTCGCGATATTCCGGGCGGAAATCGTGGCCCCATTCGCTGATGCAATGCGCTTCGTCGATCGCGATCTGCGCGACGTTCCACTCTTTCACCTTCTCGATAAACGACTCGAGCATGAGCCGCTCCGGCGCCACGTAGAGGAGGTGGAACTCGCCGTTGTAGAGTCCGCGCAGCCGCGAGCGCGCCTGCGTGGCATCGAGCGCGGAATTCAAAAACGTCGCCGCGACCCCGCTCGCCTGGAGCGCATCGACCTGGTCTTTCATCAGCGAGATGAGCGGCGAAATCACGATCGTCAGGCCCTCGCGCAACAGCGCCGGCAATTGAAAACATAGCGACTTCCCGCCGCCCGTCGGCATGAGGGCAAAGACATCGCGTCCCGCCAGCGCGTCGCGCACGATCTCCTCCTGCAACGGACGGAAGGCCGAGTAGCCGAAGTGTTTCTTGAGAGCGGCGCGTAGTTCCACAGTCCGGCAGTTTTTACTTCCGCAGCCGCCGGGGCAAGAACGGAGCGCTAATCGAGCGTCTGCCGATAGCGTTTGACTCCGATGATGAGGGCGATGAGCGCGAAAAGCGCAATCTGCCAGAGTTGCAGGAGGACGTCGTTGAAGGCGTTTCCTTTCAATAAGATCCCGCGCACGATGCGCAGAAAATGGGTGAGCGGGAAAAATTCGCCGATTGCCTGGGCCCACGGCGGCATGCCGCGAAATGGGAACATGAATC
>DATMNS010000251.1:0-10569 GCA_035568735.1 Chthoniobacterales bacterium
ACCCTGAGTGTGAAAAGTCGAGTCGGTGAGCCGAGCGAAGTCGGGTGGCTGATTGCCGGCGCAATCATCGAAGCGCTGGCCGATCGCGACCCGGCCATCAATGGCGTATTTCATGGTTTGTTCGATGACCAGCACGCTTTCGAGAAAGGGCCAAAAACGGTGGGCGATATCTGGGAGATTTTGCCCTATGAAAATTTTCTCGTCACGGGCGAGCTCCTGCCGATCGAGCTGAAGGTGGTGATGGAAGAGGTGTTCGAGAGCCGCGAAACCCGCAGTCTCGCCGGCTTCGAAATGCGGACGGAGGGAAAGGGGAGTGAGCGCCGCCTAACGAGCCTTTGCCTGGCCGAGAGGCAGCCGCTCGATCCTGCGAAACGGTATCGCATCGCTCTCAACACTTTCGACGCGCGCAGCGCCGGGCATCGCTTCATGAAGTTGCGTAGTCTCCTCGAGCGGTCGGCGGCGAAGTGCGCGTTTCATCCGGTGCAAACGCGCGACGCGCTGATCGATTATTTTCGGCGACACAAAGTCGTGTATCGACATCCGCGCGAGCGTCCGCCGGCACCGCTCGTCATCCCAGGCGCGGTCGAGAGATCCTGGGGCACAGGCTTTGAGGTAACTTCCGCGGGATCTCTCGACTCCGCTGCGCTTCGCTCGGGATGACGGGCCGGCGGGCGCGAGGTATTTTGCGAACGGCTTATTTTCCCGACGTGCTGCCTGATGCCTTTTTCAAAACCGACCCGCTCCAGTGCGCGAAAAACCTGATCGGCACCCAGCTGATCTGGGAGAAATGCGCCGGCCTGGTGGTCGAGACGGAGGCGTATCTGGTAAAGAACGACGAAGCCTCTCACACCTTCAGGCGACCGAGCACGCGTGCCTTTATCGAGCGGAACAAGCCGGGCGCGGCCTACATTTATTTCAACTACGGGGTTCATTGGATGTTGAACGTGCTCGTGAAGGGCGGCCCGCGCGACGGTCTCATTCTTATCCGCGCGCTCGAACCGCAGCACGGTCTGGCGATCATGCGCAAGCGGCGCGGCGTCGAGGACGTGCGGGAACTTTGTTCCGGCCCGGGAAAACTGACCCAGGCGCTCGCGATCTCGCAGCGACACCACGAGATCGATCTTTCCTCCGATCCGGCACATTGTTTTGGTCCGCGACCCGATCCGCACGTCCTGGTCGTGGCCGACCCGCGGATCGGGATCAGTCGAGCGCGCGATTTCCCATGGCGTTTTACCCTGCGCGACAGCCCGTTCGTCAGCCGGCCGGTGCAAAAGGCCGCGCGTTGACCAGCCCGGCAATCGCGCTGAATTTAGGCGCTCGATGAACGGAAAGAAAGAGCGCGTCCTGCTCGGCATGAGCGGCGGGGTCGATTCCAGCGTCGCGGGCTATTTGCTTCGCGAGCAGGGATACGACGTCGTCGGCGTGACGATGAAGGTCTGGCCGCAGGATTGTCTCTCGCGGGCCGAGGACAAGTGCTGCGGTCCGCAGGCCATCGCCGATGCGCGTGGCGTGGCCCACTCGTTAGGCATCCCGTATTACGTGGTCGACGAAGCGGACCAATTCGAGCGCGTCGTAATCGATTACTTTTCGAGTGAATACCAGGCCGGCCGCACGCCCAATCCCTGCGTGATGTGCAACGAAAAGCTCAAATTCGGCAGCCTCTGGGAAAAGGCGCGCGCGCTCGATTGCGCTTACATCGCGACCGGGCACTACGCCATCATCGAGCACCCTGCCGGGGTCACCGACCCCGGCGACAACGGCGCCGATTGGCCCAGCCGGGCCGTGCTGCGCAAAGGTGCCGACCCGCGCAAGGACCAGTCGTATTTCCTTTTCAGCTTGCGCCAGGCCCAGCTCCGGCATGCGCTTACGCCGTTAGGCAAAATGGCGAAGCCGGAAATCCGCGCGATCGCCCGATCGTTAGGCCTGAGGGTCGCCGAGAAGGTCGACAGCCAGGAAATCTGTTTCGTTCCGGGGAACGATTACAGGGCGTTCCTGCGCTCGCATCTCGGCGACACGGAATTTCAACGCGGCGGGATCTACGATCTTTCCGGCAACTTTCTCGCGGAACACGAAGGCATCGAGCTGTTCACGATCGGCCAGCGGAAAGGCTTGCCCGGCGGCTCACCGCGACCGCGTTACGTGGTCGACATCGATGCGATGAGCAATCGCGTCATTGTTGGCGAGGCCGAGGATTTGCTCGTGGAGGAATTCGAGATCGATCGGCTCAACTGGAGCAGCCGCGCTCCTTCAGATGAACCGCGCGCCGTCACGGTGAAGATCCGCTACAGCCATCCCGGCGCCGCCGCCACCCTGATCCCGCTGGCGGGCGATCGCGCACTCGTTAGGCTGGAGGAACCGCAAAAGGCGGTCACGCCCGGCCAGGCCGCGGTTTGCTACGAGGACGACGTGGTTGTCGCCGGCGGCTGGATTTGCCGCCACGCGGCAGTCACGACGGCCTGACGATCCATGGCGGACGAAGTCCTGCTCGTCCTGAGCACCTTTCCGGACGTCGCCACGGCGCGGCGCATCGGGCGTCAATTGGTCGAGGAAAAGTGCGCCGCCTGCGCCAACATTCTACCGCAAGTCGAGTCGATCTACTGGTGGGAGCAGAAAGTGGAGAGCGCGCACGAGACCCTGGTTTTCTTCAAGACGACCGCCGACCGCTACGAAGCGCTGCAGACGACCCTGCGCCAACTGCATCCTTACGACGTGCCGGAGATTATTGCGGTCCGGATCGGGGAGGGGCTGCCGGAATATTTGCGCTGGGTTTCCGAGACCTGCCCGGGATAGTTAAGAACATGATCATTCGCGAAAAAGAGCCGGCCAATTTGGAAATGCCCTTCGGCCAACTCGCGGGCTTCTTCACGCCTAACGAGCAATTTTACATCCGGGCGCACTTTCCCGTCCCGGAGATCGATCCGGCGAACTGGCGACTACGGCTCGAAGGCGCGGTCAGGGAGGCACGTGCGTGGAGTCTGGAAGATCTGCGCAAGCTGCCCGCGACGACCGTCCCGGCGACGCTGGAGTGCGCCGGCAACAGTCGCGTTTTTCTCGTGCCCAAGGTGAAGGGAACGCAATGGGAACTGGGCGCGGTCGGCAACGCCGAGTGGACCGGAGTGTCGTTAGGCGAAATCCTCCGGGTGGCCGGGCTGAAAGAGGGCGCACTCGAAGTCGTCCTGGAAGGCGCGGACTCGGGCCCGATCAGCGACCCGCCCAGGCCGGCGGGCAAGATTCATTACGCGCGCAGTGTTCCGTTAGGCAAAGCGCTCGAGGGCGTCCTTCTCGCCTACGAGATGAATGGCCAGCCGCTCACGCCTTCACACGGCTTCCCGCTTCGCGCGGTCGTGCCGGGCTGGTACGGAATGGCGGCAGTGAAGTGGCTGCAACGCATCATCGTCACCGACCGCCCCTACAACGGCTATTACCAGACGGTCGACTACGCCTTTTGGCAACGCGACGAGGCCGGGGTGCGCCTCGTCCCGATCACGGAAATGCAGGTCAAAGCAGCCATCGCCCGGCCGGGGATAAACGAAGTCATCGTCGCGGGCACGAGCTACAAAGTGACGGGCGCCGCCTGGACGGCCGAGGCGGAGATCGTCAAGGTCGAGCTGAGCACGGATGGGGGGAGTTCCTGGCAAACGGCGTCGTTAGGCAAGGAGAAGGCGCGCCACAGCTGGCGGCTTTGGGAATTTGATTGGAGCGTGCCGAAGGAGTCGGGCCGCAGTGTGCTCATGGCGCGCGCGACCGATTCGCGCGGGCGCACCCAGCCGATGGGGCGCGATCTTGATCGCGGCAGCTACGAGATCAACCACTGCCTGCCGATCGAGGTCGTAATACAGGCGTCCCGCCTGTCGGGTCGAGCGGGCGTCTCGCCTGCTCGTTAGGGCAACGTGCGGGCGGGACGCCCGCTCGACGGAACAGGCCAGAGGCCCTGTGTTACAGCTTCCAGTCGACTGCGACCCGCTGTTTTCGGGCGAAGCGATCGTTAAAGAAAAGTTCCTTGTGGCGGCAACCGTGTTCGTGCAAGAGCCGCGTCACTTTCACATCGAAACAGCAGTATTCCGCAATCTCCAAGAGGCGACCTTCGCGCCACCAGCGAATCGCGTCGAGACTCGCCGCGGTCTTGCGCACGCCTAACGTCGCCTGGGCGATCGTGTCAAGGCCGAGGCGATGCCCGAGTTTGCGCTCCATGTCGAGCATCAGGTCGGCCGTCGGCAACTCGTGCGCCAGATCGAGCACGGTGTAGCCCATCAGGACGTGATAATCGAAATTAAGGACGTTGAAACCGACAACGAGATCGGCCCGGCGCAGGCGTTCGATCAAATCGTGGACCCGCGCTTCGTCGAAAATCTCATAGCGGCCGCTGCGCGTGCTGTAGGTGACGCCGATCGACATTTGCATGTTGCCTTTGCGTTCCCAGCCGCCGGCGTCATTCGCGGTGCGTTGCGTTTCGAGATCGAAGTAGACGATGTCGCGCATCAGGGAAGTTGAGAGTTGGGCGACGAGAGTTGAGAGACGAAGCGCAGAACGCGAGTCTATTATTTCAGCTCAAATTCGCCGCAATCGAAAGCCACCATCTGGTCGAGGCCGGAGACGCGGTATTGCTCCACCACTGCGCCGTCATCCTGAAAGACGTCAACGGATTTGCTGCCGTTGGAATTGATCAGCGTCCGCGTCAGGTTCGGCGTCTCGCTGATCGTGCGGAGTGGCAGACCATCGCTCGTTCGCAGGAAGCTGCCATCGGCGTCCAGCCCGACGGCCAGCTCTATCTTGCCGGGTTGATCGTGCTGCAAAGGATTTGGGACCAGGGATTGGGTGACTTTTTCCAGCTCGCCGGCCGTGTTCGCGGACGCTGCGACCGGCCTGCCGCTCACGAGCGAGAAATTTTGATGCTCGATAATTTTTTTGTCGAACAGGCTTTTCCAGTCGGAAACCGGCCCTTCAGCCGCGTTGCTCAGGATGCGGACGAGCGCCAAGCCGCGCAATCGCTGCAGGATTCGGCTTTGCTCCACGAGAAAGATTTTTTCCGACGAAGTAGAAGCCTCGATTCGCTCCGGCCTTGGATCGTCACCCACGTAGTCAAGCCGGCGTAGCACTTCGTGCTGCTTCGACAATTGTTTGACCTCACGCGATTTGTTCTCATCGAGAGCGTCCACGAACCAGGTCGTGCCGTCTTTGCCCGCCGCGCAATCAATCGCGTGCACGATGTTTGGAGGGGCCGGGACCTGATTGCAGTGCGTCCCCCCAGTCGGGGCGACCTCGCGCAGGATGGCACCGGTCGCTTGATCGCAGACGAACGCGGTCGCTTTCCCGCCGGCCAGCTCCGCGTCGACCCGCAGCTCGCCGTTTTCCATCCAGAGCTGGTCAAGCCGGTGGATGTGCGGTGATTTTTCGTCCTTCACCCAATCATTGAAAAAATAATCGATGCCTTCGACCTTCAAATCGCCGACCACGTAACCGCGCGCGTTGTACTTCCCGTTAGGCAAAGGATGCCCCTCCTCGTCGTTGCCGTCCCATTCCGTTTCGAGGGCGTCATTCCCGGCGGTGAAATCGGCGATCGCGTCTTCGCGATGCAAAACGCGCACCAATTTGCCGGCCCCATCGTAAATCCCAAGGCTGATCGTCCCCTGCAACGGGGGCAAGGCGAAACGCAGCGGCACATGGCGCGGCGGAAGCGAGGGCGGCGCTGAGACCGTCGGCGAGACGGTCGGCGACGGCGCAGTTAATTGCGCCTGAGTGGAAGTGAGCGCAAAAAGGGTGACGAAAAGAAGAGCGATGCGCATGCGGTGAGCGAAGCTGTAGCCGGGATCGCCGGTCCCGGCCAACGAAATTCGGCTAGAGGTAATATCGCCAGTTGAGTCCGGGAAAAATGTTATTTCGCAGTTCACATTGGCCGAGAAACTCGAGGTCGATTTGTCCGGCGCTGAGTTGCTCATAAAGTCGGTTGAAACGGAGGAGGTGATCTTTTGTGCGCTGCGTCGCGTACTCGGGCGCGCTCCGGGTTTTAATAAGGAATGCCCAATCGCTTGCTTGCGCGAGGAGAAGTTCGCGCGCGGCCTGTTGCAGCGCGCGCTCGATTGTGGGCGCGGTCGTATCGTGCGGCCGGCGGGCGATCTCCGTCATCCGCCGCGTGGCGGCGTGGAGGTGCGGATAAATCCAGGCATTGCACTCCTCCAGCCAGACGCTGCTGAAGCCCTCCTCGCCCCAGCTCGAAGGATTTGGCCTAACGACCTGTTGCGACGGATGCGCGGCCAGAAAAGCGGACGGCGTGGCGAGTTGAAAATCGCGCTGCTCGCTGGCCGCCCGGCGGAGAAAGCTCTCGAGGAAGCGCGGTCCCTCGAACCACCAATGGCCAAAAAGCTCGGCGTCGAATGGACACACGACGATCGGATCGAAGTTCATTTCTTTCAGCTCCCGGAAACATGCGCGGCGTTTGGCGAGAAAATCGTCGGCGTGCGCGTCGGCCGCGGCCATGGCCCACGCGGGGTGATAGAGTTCTTTCTCGTCGGTCCGGCCGGTCACGCGGTGATATTTGATCCCGCTGAATTTCCGGATGCCGGCTGGCCGGAGGAAAGGGCGGAGCTCTTCTTCCGTGCGGTCGAAACCGATGTCGCGATAAAAATCACGATAAACCGGGTCGCCCGGATAACCCGACTCGGCACTCCAGACCTCGCGATTCGATTCGTGGTCGCGCGCGAAAGCCGCCGGGCCGGCGGGCGTGTAGCAGGGGGCGAAGATCGCGTGGCGCGGCCCAGGCCGGGCAAACATCAGGCCGTGGGTATCGAGGACGAACCAGCGAATATTCGCTTCCTGGAGCAGAGAATCGAGGCCGTGCTGGTAGCCGCATTCCGGCAGCCAAAAACCGCTCGGCTCGCGCCCGAACATGGCGCGATAGCTATCGCAGCCGAGGCGAATCTGCGCGCGTTGCGCCTCGGGAAAATCCTGGAGCAGGGGGAGAAAGGCGTGCGTCGCGGCGCTGGCGATGATCTCGAGAAACCCGGCGTCCTGCAGTTCGCGAAACGCCCTAACGACATCACGGCGGAGCGTTTCCTCGAAGAAGACACGCGCGTCGGCAAAAAACTCCGCGTAGAATTTCGCCAGCTCCAGGAGCGGCGGATCATTCCGATGGCGCTCGATTTCCTGGTGGGCGAGCGCGTTCAGCCGCTCGAGGTGTCGGAGATAGCGCTGCTGGAGTAACTCGTCGCGGAGCATCGCGCAGAGGGTTGGTGTGAGCGAGATCGTGAGCCGGAAGGCCACTTCGTCCCTGGCCAGCCGGCGGAGCAGCCGGAGGAGCGGGAGGTAGGTCTCGGTGATGGCTTCGAAGAGCCAGTCTTCCTCGAGAAAGTCGTCGTGTTCCGGGTGCCTGACGAAAGGCAAATGCGCGTGGAGGATGAGCGCGAGCGAGGCGGATGGCACGTGTCATCCCGGGCGCAGCCGAGGGATCCCGCTGCGCTGGCTTAAAGGTTTCTCCACGGGATCCCTCGACTGCGCTCGGGATGACGTCTAGAGCGTGCGGCAGAAATCCTGGAACCGATCGAGACCCTTTTTGATCACGTCGATACTCGTCGCGTAGCTCAGGCGGATGGTGCGATCGTCGCCGAAAGCCACCCCGGGAATGACCGCGACGTTCGCCTTGCTGAGCAGACGATCAGAGAAATTTTGCGAGCTCAACCCGAGCTGGCTGATATTGACAAGAACGTAGAACGCGCCCTGCGGTTTGACCGCGGTGATGTTTGCGATCTTCGAGATGCGGTCGAACATGTAATTGCGCCGCATATCGAACTCGTCGTGCATGTCGGAGAGCGGCTGCTGGTCGCCCTTGAGCGCGGCGACCGCGCCTTTTTGCGCGAACGAGCACGGGTTCGAGGTGCTGTGGCTTTGGATGGAATCGACCGCCTTGGCGATCGCTTCCGGCGCGCCCATGTAACCGAGCCGCCAGCCGGTCATCGCGTAGGATTTGCTAAAGCCGTTGACTGTGATCGTCAGTTCGTAGGCCGGCTTCGAGAGCGACGCGATGCTGACGTGCTTCGCGTCGTCGTAAACGAGCTTCTCGTAGATTTCGTCGGACAAAATGTAGATGTCTTCCTCGGCAGCGACCTCGACGATCGCGGCCAGCTCCTCACGGGTGTAAACCGAGCCAGTCGGGTTGCCCGGGCTGTTCATGATCACCATTTTGGTCCGCGGGGTCATCGCGTTTTCGAATTCCTCGGCGGTCATTTTCCAGCCGTGGCGCTCGCTCGTTTGCACCATCACCGGCTCGGCGCCGGCGAGCCGCACCATGTCGGGATAGCTGACCCAATACGGCGAGGGAATGATCACTTCGTCGCCCGCCTCGCAGGTCGCGAGGATGGCATTGTAACAGGAATGTTTCGCGCCGTTGCTCACGATGATCTGGCTCGGCCGATACTCAAGTCCGTTGTCAGCCGCGAATTTCTCCGAGATCGCCTGGCGCAATTCGGGCAACCCGGAGCTGGGCGTGTATTTCGTAAAGCCGCCCTCGAGTGCGGCGATCGCCGCCGCCTTGATGTGTTCCGGTGTGTCGAAGTCGGGCTCGCCAGCGCCGAAGCCGCAAATATCGATGCCTTCGCTCTTCATCGCCTTCGCCTTGCTGTCGATCGAAAGGGTGAGCGAGGGAGTGAGTTGAGATGCGCGGGTTGAGATTTCCATGGCCAAAGTATTCATCATGAGGTTTCGAAAAAAGGGGAGCGCAAGCTATGGGCGAGCGTAGAAGTTTTCAATCAAAGGTTTCAGGTTGTTCTCGCGCACCTGCACGATTTCCATCTCGTGCTTCGCGTTCTCGGCCGAATCGGAAGCGTGCGCGGCGTTGACCATGATCGTCTGGCCGAATTCCTTGCGAATCGAGCCCGGCGGCGCCTTTTTCGGATCGGTCGGGCCAAGCACGTCGCGGATTTTGCGCACCGCGTCTTCGCCCTGGTAAACGATCGCGATGCATTTCTCGGTGCCCGGCGCCAGACGTTGTTCGTCGCTCGTCGTGCTCGGCCGGCCGCCGGACATGAATTCGACGATGTCTTCCCAGGCCTCGCGTCCTTTGACGGCGCCGAGCTTGTCTTCCAGCACAGCCAGCACCGGCCCGTAGAATTCCTCCGCCTGGGCCACGCTCATCCGGTGCACCTTGAAGCCGATGATATAAAGCCCGGTGCGGGAGAAGACCTCGATCACCCCGCCCGGCCGGACATTCGGAAATTTGAAATTATCCGGCTTGATCAGGACGAGCGATTTTTCCACCTTCGTCCCGGTGGGATACGAAATCACACCATCGAGGAGGCCGCCGTCGCGATCCGAAAACTCCGCCCAGAGCTTCAGATTCTCCTCGACCGACTCGGCATCGAGCGACGCGAGCACGCCCGGCTCGAAATAGGTCACCTTGCCCGCTTCGTCCGTGATGTAATCGCCGTAGGTGTCGCGGATCGTCTCGCCGCTGGTGCGTTCATGCACAATGTGGCCGACCACGTGCCGAATTTTTTCCACCGCGCCAAGGCCGCGAAAAACCAGGAGCAGGACGCGCGGACGCTGACCGTAGCGTAGGCCGGTGAAATTTTTCAGGACATAATCGCGGATCAATACCTGGGTGGCGCGATGCCGCGGATCCTGCGCGGTCACAATCCCCTCGGTGTAGCGCCTAACGAGTTCCTCACCGGGGGCAAACATGCGCCCGCCGACCAGATCGAGCCCGGTGCGGGAGATGAGGCGGGCGACGATGCCGCCGGTGCGCGATTTGCGCATCGAGTGGGGCGTGACGATGACGTAGGAGAGTTCTTCGGCCTGCATAAGGGATCCTGAGCGGCTGAACGGATTAAGCCGCAGGGCGCAGGCAATCGAAGTCGCTCGGACGGACGGAAGGTAGCTGCGGCTAACGAGCGGGCAACTAGGTTTTCCGGGAGGCGAGAAGTGCCACCCATTTCCCGCGACGGCGTTGTTGCTTGAGGCGGAATTGGGAGCAGCCGAGTGCATGCACTACGGAGGCGGCCTGCGCCCGCAGGATGCCGGAAACGATGAGGCGGCCTTTCGATCGAAGGGTACGGCGGAAAATGGGCAGCGCGGCGATTAACAGTTCGCTAAAGAGGTTTGCGGTGATGAGGTCGTAAGGCGCGACTGGTTTCCACGTCAGGACATCGCCGGCGAGGAACCTCACCCGCGAGATGTGATTGAGGCGCGCGTTCTGGCGGGCGTGAGCGACGGCGACGGGGTCGCTGTCGAGGCCGAGAACGGCGCCTGCGCCGAATCGCCGCGCGGCAAGAGCCAGAATGCCGGTGCCGGTCCCGGCGTCGAGCAGGCGCCAGCCGGGAGAAGATTTTCGCGTGGCTTCCTCGAGCAGCCGCAGGCACATCGCGGTCGTCGCGTGCTCGCCCGTGCCGAACGCGCCCGCGGCCGGGACAATGAGCTGCGGTCGGTCGCTCGGGATGGTTTCCGCGACCACCAGTAGACGCTTGCCGACCCGGACAGGCGCATGGATTTGGGGTGACAAATACTCTTGTCGCCAATCGTGCGGCAATTGCTTCGCGGAGCCTTGGAAGTCGCGCATCAACCGTGCAGCCTGAGTGCGGGTGG
>DATMNS010000252.1:0-21764 GCA_035568735.1 Chthoniobacterales bacterium
CCGTTTCCGATTTCGCGGTCGGGACGTTGGTGGCAGTGGATGGGAAACTCATCTTCGGACACTTCCCGAACGTCGTCGCGCGAGACCAGGCCACCGGCGCGCTCCTTTGGTCGGTCCCGCACTACGGAAGCGCTGACCAGGGTTCCCCCGCGGTTGCCGACGGGTTAGTCTTCGTCGAGACCAATCTCTCAAACGTCGTCGCGCTCGACGAAAACACCGGCAATCTCGTCTGGACGGGCTCGGCCCGCAGCCCCTCGGGGCCATCTGTGGCTAATGGCGTCGTCTACGCGTCGAATTACAGCGGGGAATGGGATGCCTACAACGAGACCGACGGCACGCTGCTTTGGTCAGTCACCAACAGCGACGGCTGCTTCGGCCCTTGCGCCAATACTGTCCCGATCGTCTCCCGCGGGATGCTCTACCTGGCCGAGGGACAGCTACGAGCCTATAAGGTACCAAACTGATCGGAGAGGGCAGCGAGGTCAGCGCGTGAATCTTGCAGGCCGCCGAAGGGCTAGACCAGGAATTTGCCGCGCGCCATGATTTGCTCGTCGTCGAACCAGATATCGAAGTCGCGGCCGACGCAGTCGATGTGCGTTTTGGAAATCCAGGTTTGCCCGGTATGCTCGGCGTAGGGATGACCGAAGGCGATGTGGATCCCGGGGATTTTTTCGTCCTGCAAAATATTGCCGATGACGCGGGTGCAGGCGGTATTCGTGCCGACGGCAAATTCTCCGACGCGATTGCTGTTCTCGTCCGTGCTGGTGTAGGCGCGAAATTCCTCGAGTAACTCCCGGTTGTCGCAGACTAACGAATGAATGCGGTTCTCCTTCACCACAATGGTGAGGGGCGTCTTCTGGATGTCGCCATACTTTTGGCAAAGGTAATCGCCGACCACGCCGTCGACCACAAACGTGCCGTTGGTGTTCCCGGGTGAGGTGAAAATCTCGCCCCCAGGCAGGTTGCCCCATTTGTCGGGCGTGATGATGCCGCTGGTTTTGATCCACTTCAGCTTCGGCGAGAGTTCGGCGACGAAGTCGGTCCCATGCGGAGTCCGGCAGGTGACGCGTTTGGTGCGGCGGGCCTGCTCGACGAGAAGCTGGCTGTGCGCGTCGATCGCCGCAAAATCCGCCCGCATGCCCTCGAGCATGATCTGGCGGCTGATGTTCACCATGTGGCCATGGCGAATGCGATGCCGGTTGACGACTTCGCTCATTTGCATGCGGGAGCTGAGTTCGCCAAACTGGCTTTGCGCGCAGAAAATGGAGACCTGCGACGTCGCGAGATCGTCGAGGATGACCTGTGGCATGGTGGTCAGCGGCCGCCGGGCGCATTCTTCGAGGACAAAGACGGCATAGACGGAGCCGACGAGTTCGACTTCACTCTGGAGCGCGGCGGCAATCTCCCGCGTCGCCTCGTCGGTAATGATGGTGATGCGTTCGCCGGGTTGGAGTCGGAGGCAATCGCGAATCGCGTTGCGCGCCCCGGGGATCAGCTCGGGATCGACCTCAATCGCAGCGGTAAAGAAACGGTTAGGCATGGCGCGGAATGTTCAGGATGGCGCGAAAAGCCACGCGAGGCAATTCGCCTTCAAGCCTGCACTTCGGTCGCGGCTCTTCGTTGCGGCACGGTCAGGCCTTCGTAGGTCTCGTTGACGATCAAGTCGACCACGTCGTGCATGTTGTGCTGGCCCGCCCAGGCGGCGATTTGCCGGTCGGCGCCGGTGCCTTCCCGCATGATCTTTTCGACGTGCGCGATCTCCGCGCCGCTCCCGAGTTCATCCACTTCCGTCGCGATGAAATCGAGGAGTTCGCCGAGCAATTTCCGAGTGTCGACTTCGGCTTCGCGGCCGAAATCGATCATCCTGCCATCAAGCCCATAGCGCGAGGCGCGCCAGCGATTCTCGTCGATCAGGCGACGGCGATAAACGCGGAAGGTTGTGTTGTGATAGAGCAATTTATGCAGCTTGGCCACGATCGCCTGGATGACGGCGGCCAGCGCGAGAGTGTCGTCGACCCGCGATTGCGCGTCGCAAATCCGGATCTCCAGCGTGTCGAAAAAAGGATGCAAGCGGATGTCCCACCAAATCTTCTTCGCGTTATCGACGCAGCCGGTCTTGATGAGGAGCTTGAGGAAATCCTCATACTCCGAAAGGCTCTCAAAGGCGTCGGGCGTTCCAGTGCGCGGAAAGCGTTCGAAGACCTTGAGGCGGTAACCTTTCAGGCCCGTGTTGCGGCCCACCCAGAAGGGGGAGTTGGTCGAGAGCGCATAAAGATGGGGCAGAAAATAGCGCGCCTGATTCATGACATGGATCGCGATCGCGCGATCGGGAACGCCAACATGCACGTGCAGACCGAAAATGAGGTTGGCCCGCGCCACCTGTTGCATGTCCTTCACGATCTCGGCGTAGCGTTCGCCCTCGGTGATGTGTTGATCGAACCAATGGGAAAACGGGTGGGTCCCAGCGGAAGCAATCTTCATCCCGCCCTCGCCCGCCATCGCCGCCAGCTCGCTCCGCAACCGAAGGACCTGCCGGCGGGCATCGTGAATATCACCGCAGACATCCGTGCCGAGCTCGACAACCGACTGGTGCATCTCGGGTTTGATCTGTTCATTCAGCGTCACCTTGCCTTCGCCGAGGATTTGCTGGATGTGCGAGCGCAGTTCGCGCGTCTCTGGATCGATGATCTGGAACTCCTCCTCGATGCCGAGGGTGAAAACGTGATCGGCGGCGCTCATTCCTCAGGAACAACCGCCAACTCTGGTTGCGGCGCAAGCCGGAGAGCGCGCCATAAAGAGGGCCGCGACCCTTTTCTCCGCAGCTGAAATTCACTGCAACGCCCACGTTTGGCGGAGAAATTGCTTATGACGACGCAACTGCCCGAAGATGCAACTCTCCCTGCACCCCCGTCACCACGGTTTCACCCTCATTGAAATCATGATCGTCGTATCGCTCATCGCGTTGCTCGCGATGATCGCCGTGCCCAGTTTTCTCCGGGCCCGCCAGCGCGCGGAGGCCGTCGCGGTTTTGAATGAACTCCGCCTGCTCGACGCCGCCATCGCCCAGTACGCAGTCGATAATAACAAAACGACCGGCGCGGAGATTACCATCGTGGATCTGCAACCCTACTTGAAGAAGGGCGGAGCGCTCTATAACACCGGCCAGGATGTCCTCGGCAACGATTTCGGCACCTTCGCGGTTGACTCCCTCCCACTCGTCCCGACCGCGACGTGGAGGGCTCTCGCCGACGTTGCTGACAAGGCTTTCTGGTCGCCTTACTATCAGGATCAAGTAGCACCGGCCGACCCTTCGACGCGCTAGAGCAGTGAGTCATTAGGTTATGAGACGACCGCGTCGCCCTCTCAACCTGGACATGCGGAAGCATGTCCCTCCGGAAGGGACTCGCCGCGGCGGGCCCAGAAACCCACAGAACAATGACTCACTTACTGGAGCGTAAAGGCGTCATTGATCACGCAGGCCTGCTCGCGCTTATGCACGGCGAGCGCACCGACCGCCGGGCTCGCGCTGGCGTTGCGCCCGGCGTAGAGAATTTCCCGGCCTAACATCGCCCGCAGGCGCGGCTCGAGATAGGTCCACGCTCCCATGTTTTGCGATTCCTCCTGGCACCAGACAACTTTCTGCGCCCTGCTAAAGGGCGCGAGGACGGCGCGCAACTTCTCCTCCGCCAGCGGATAGAGCTGCTCCAGCCTAACGATGGCGGCGCTGGCGATTTTCTCCGCCTCCCGGTGGTTGAGGAGATCGTAGTAGACTTTGCCGGAGCAGAGGATGACACGCTCGATCTTCTCCGGCGGCGCCACCTCCGGCGCGCCGAGGATTTCCGAAAAACTTCCTGCCGTAAAATCCTCCGTGCGCGACGAAGCCTGCTCGAAGCGAAGCAGGCTCTTCGGCGTCATGATGATGAGCGGCTTAATGAAGTCGCGCTTCATCTGGCGACGCAGGACGTGAAAATATTGCGCCGCAGTGGTGAGGTTGCAGACCTGAATGTTGTCCTCGGCGCAGGCCTGCAGAAAGCGTTCGAGGCGCGCGCTGGAATGCTCCGGTCCCTGACCTTCGTAGCCGTGCGGCAGGAGGAGAACGATGCCGCTTGGTCGTTGCCATTTCGATTCCGCGGAGACGATGAACTGGTCGATGATGGTCTGCGCGCCGTTCGCAAAATCGCCGAACTGCGCTTCCCAGAGGCAGAGCATGTTTGGATAATCGAGCGAATAGCCGTAATCGAAACCGAGCACGGCCGCCTCCGAAAGAAGGCTGTTGTAAATGCAGATCCGCGCCTGGTTCGGGGCGAGATGGAGGAGCGGGAGATACGGCTGGCCACTCTTCGCATCGTAAAGAAAAGAGTGGCGATGGCTGAAGGTTCCGCGCCGGCTATCCTGCCCCGACAGGCGCACCGGCACGCCCTCGAGCAGAAGCGAACCGAAGGCGAGCGCCTCGGCAAATCCCCAGTCGTACGGTCCGCCGGTTTCATACGCTTCGCGCTGCCGGTCGATCGTGATCCGTTTCACTTTCGGCAGGACGTTGAAATCGTCCGGCACTCTCGTTAGGCCGTCGACAATTTGCTTCAGCAGTTCCGGGCTGATCGCCGTCGGTCTGGATTTGCCGGAGTATTTTGGCTGAAAGACCGCGGTCGACTCGTTGAAACGATCTCTCCGGCCCTCGCGCGATCTCTCGAGCGCCTTCACTTCTTCGAGGGCGCCCTCGAGGCGATCTTGCAGATCTTTTTCGAGCTGGGCCGCGGCCTCCGCGCTCAGCACGCTGGTCTCGATCAATTCCCTTTTGTAAAGCTGCGCGACCGACGGCCGGTTCGCGATCCTGGCGTAGAGATCGGGCTGGGTGAAGAGCGGTTCGTCGCCTTCGTTATGCCCGTAGCGGCGATAGCAATACATGTCGATGACTGCGTCGCGCCCAAACTCCTGGCGAAAATCGAGCGCCGTTTCGGTGACGAAGCGGACTGCGATCGGGTCGTCGCCGTTCACGTGGAAGATCGGCGCCTCGATCATCTTCGCAATGTCGGTCGCGTAGGTCGAAGAGCGCGCGTCTTCCGGCAGGGTCGTGAAACCAATCTGGTTATTGACCACGACATGCACCGTCCCGCCGGTGCTGTAGCCGTGGAGTTGCGACATGTTGAGGGTCTCCGCGACGATCCCCTGGCCGGCAAACGCCGCGTCACCGTGCACGAGGAGCGGAAGGACTTTCCGGCGATGCTCGGTGTCGCCGCGAATGCGCTGGCGCGCGCGCGCTGTCCCCTCGACCACCGGATCGACCGCCTCGAGGTGGCTCGGATTAGCCGCGAGGCGAATCTCGATTTCCGCGCCGGAAGCGAGCTGGCGGATGGTGTGATAGCCGAGGTGATATTTCACGTCGCCATCGCCCGCCACGAGGTCGGGAATGTAGTTCGTGCTGAATTCGGTAAAGAGGACCTTGAGCGATTTTTGGAGAAAATTGGCGAGGACATTGAGCCGGCCGCGATGGGCCATCCCCATGCAGATTTCCTCGATCCCAGCGCTCGGAGAGCGATGCAGGATGGTGTCGAGAATGACCATGAGCGACTCCGCGCCCTGAAGCGAAAAACGCTTCTGGCCGACGTAGCGGGTGTGCAAAAAAACTTCGAACGCTTCCGATTCGAGGAGCAGCCGGAGGAGCGCGATCTCGACCTGCGTCGAGGCCTGATGCTTCGCCGGCCGCGTTTCGAGTCGATCGCGCACCCAATTCCTGATGCGTGGATTTTGGATGTGTTGAAACTCGGTGCCGATGGCGTCGGCGTAGATCTCATCGAGCGTCGCGCGCATCGCGCGCAGCGTCATCTTCTTGTTGTCGAGGAAGAATTTCGAAGCGACCTGGAGGTCCAGGTCTTTCTCGCTGAAACCGAGCTCGCGCAGCGTGAGGAGCGGATTTTCCGGCCGATGTTCGGCCAGCGGATTCACCCGCGCGATGGTGTGCCCGAGGGTCCGGTAGGCGTAGACCAATCCATCGACCCGGGTCTGGAGCGGGCTCTCGCCTGGCTCGGCGCGCGGCGGCGCGGCGACTGCAGCGCCGTTTCGCTGCGGAGTATTTCCAAGCTCAAAGCCTTCGAAGAACGCCCGCCAACTGCTGTCGACTGACTCCGGATCCTTCTCCCAACGGCGGTAATTGTCATCGATCAGGTCAAGATTGCCACGGATCGCGAAGGAAGGGCGCATGGTCCCAGTACCTTGCAGGCGTTTGCCCGGGCGGCAAGTTGACACTGCCGGGTCAGCTTCGATGTTCGCCTGCAAAAGCCAGGCCCGCGAGCATGACAGCAGAGGAAGTTTATGAATCCGTCACGAACGGCGGTACGAGCGATTTTGCAGCTGCCGTGGCGATTTTCGATCGCTTCGGTCCGGGTTCGTGGTGTTTGATCGGCGGCCTGGCCGTGAACTGTTACGTCGAGCCGGTCTACACGGTCGATGCCGATTTCGTGATGGTCGCTCGCGAAATGGGCAAGGTCCAGGCAGCCCTGACCGCCGCGGGGTTTGCACTGCAGACGTTTCCGCATTCCGTCAACGCCAGACGTTCGGGGAGCAAACTCAGCTTGCAGTTGACGACCGACGCGCGCTATCAGGATTTTCTCGGACGGGCGGAGCGGCGGGAAGTTCTCGGCCTAAGAGTCCCGGTGGCGACACTGGACGATGTGGTCCAAGGCAAGGTCTGGGCCTGGCAGGACGAGGAACGTCGCCTAACGAAACGAAAGAAGGACGAGCTCGATCTGTTGCGGCTGGGCGAAGCGTATTCGCATTTGTCCGCGGTGCTGCCGCCAGAGATCGTTAGGCAACTGGAAACGAAATCGTGAAAATCACGCGACGTGAAACAGCAAGTTCCGGAGTTCTCGGCGCCGCGCTCGGGTTCCTTTCGCTGCTCCGCCTCTCTTCCGCCGTTTTCGCCCAGGCCGACCCTGCGTCCGAGCCCTCTGTGCTCGCGGTCGCGAAAGTCCTGCCCGCGGTGGTCAACATCAACACCGAGCGGACCGTTCGGCGGCAGGTGCGCGATCCCTTCGATGATTTCGCCGCGCAGTTTTTCGGCGCTTATCGCAATCGTCCGCGCGAGATTCGGCAGCGATTGCAGAGCCTGGGGACCGGATTTTTGGTCGATCCAGCGGGTTACATCGTGACCAACGAACACGTCGTCGAGCGCGCGGCGGACCTCAAGATCGAGGTCATCACGAACGACAACAAAAGCTTCAAAGCGCGCTACATCACGGGTGATGCGAAAAAAGATCTCGCTTTCATCAAGATCGACAGCGACCAGCCGCTCCCTTTCGTTAACCTGCACGACATCTCGCCCAATCTGCTCGGCCAGACGGTCATCGTGGTGGGCAATGCGCTTGGCTACGGCAGTTCGATCAGCCGCGGCGTCCTGAGCGGCGTGAAGCGCGACATCACGATCGATAACGTCGATTACCACAACCTGCTCCAGACCGATGCGGCGATCAATCCGGGCAACAGTGGCGGGCCGTTAATCGATCTTTCCGGACGCCTTGTCGGAATCAGCTCCGCGAAAATGGCCTTTACTCCCCAAGGCATCCCGACCCAGGGCCTCGGTTTCGCCATCCCGGCGGAGATCGTTAGGCAAAATGTCGAGCAGTTCAAAAAAATCGCGGAAAAGCAGCCCCCGCCCAAACCCGGCGCCACCGAAGAGCAGACCGGCTCCTCCAATGCGGATCGTCTCTTCGGATTGCAGTTGCAGGATTTGACCGACGACCTCGCCGCCGCGCTCGGTCTCGCGAGCGGCAAAGGCGTTTTGATCAGCGCGGTCGAGCCGGACAGCCCGGCCGACGAGGCGGGGATCGAACGGGGGCTCGTCCTCTTTCGCATTGGGAAATACGAGGTGAATTCGGTCAAGGAAGTGGAAAAGCTGCTGGCCCAGGCCGACAGCGGCTCGAGCGTCGATTTCGCGCTCGGGATCATCGGCCGCGGCGGGCGCGGGCGGCGCATTGAAACGGTCAACCTCGAAGCGCGCTAAAAATTTTGCCGAAAAATTTCAAACACTTCGCTTCCTGGGGTAGTCAGTAAGACTCACCGCCGCATGATCAAAGTCGAAAATCTCACCAAGCGCTACGCCGGGCAGACGGCGATCGATAGCCTCAATTTCGAGGTCGGAAAAGGCGAGATCATGGGTTTCCTCGGGCCAAACGGGGCCGGCAAGAGCACGACGATGCGCATTCTCTCGAGCTTCATGCCACCGACCTCCGGTCGCGCCTCCGTCGCAGGCTTCGACATTTTCGAGAAGTCCCTCCAGGCTCGCGCGCACCTCGGCTACATGCCGGAAAACGTGCCCCTCTATAACGATATGCGCGTGACCGAATACCTCGATTATCGCGCCGCGCTCAAGGGCGTCCCACATCGCCGCATCAACGAGCGCGTCGGCGACGTGAAGGAGTTGTGCGGGTTGAAAGACGTCGAGAAAAAATTAATTGGCGCGCTTTCCAAGGGTTACCGACAACGAGTCGGCCTGGCCGACGCTCTCGTCCACGAGCCCGATCTCCTGATCCTCGACGAGCCGACGAGCGGCCTGGATCCCAATCAAATTCGCCAGGTGCGCGAGCTAATCAAGAACCTGGGGCGGCAGCACACGATCCTGCTTTCGACCCATATCCTGCCTGAAGTCGAGATGACGTGCAGCCGCGTAATCATCATCAACAAGGGCCGGATTGAAGCCTGCGACACCCCGGAGAATTTGCTCAACCAGATGCGGACGGCGACCGGCGTGCTGCTCGAAGCGCAGACCGGGACGGATAACGGGGTCGAGGAACTGAAGAAAATTTCCGGGGTGAAGGATGTCAACCTAACGACCGAAGGCGACTGGCAGATTTTTTCCCTGCGCGCCGAAGCCGGCGCCGAAGTCCGGCCGGAGGTGTTCCGCCTGGCGAGCGAGCGGCGCTGGAAGGTGCGCGAGTTGTCGCAACGCAAGGCCACGCTGGAAGACGTTTTCGTGGAGATTACGCATGCAGATGAGATATGAGCCATTTCGTCATCCCGAGCACCGCCGAGGGATCCCGTCGCATCTCGTGCAGACAACGCCACGGACTTCCATGCTTTCCTTGCGGCCGAACTTAATGGTCACGCCACGGGATCCCTCGGCTGCGCTCGGGATGACGCATTTTGCCTAACGAGACAATGAGAAAATTTTTTACTCTCCTTTCCCGCGAAATCCGGAGCTATTTCTATTCGCCAATCGCCTACATCGTCCTCGTCTTTTTCCTTCTTGTCAGCGGGGTCGACTTTTACTTCCAGGTCTCGTTCATGAACCAGCGGGCGATTCCCTACACCGTGCAGGAAGCGTTCTTTAACTCCGTCTTCTTCTGGTTCGCTTTCGTCCTCATATTCCCGCTCATTACGATGCGGCTTTTTGCCGAGGAATTTAAACTCGGCACGATCGAACCACTCATGACCGCCCCGGTACGCGACTGGCAGGTCGTGCTCTCGAAATATTTTGGCGCATTCTTCTTTTACATCGTCCTCTGGATTCCGACCGGTCTCTATTTCGTCATTTTCCAGGCGCTCACCCATCAGCCGGCAGCCGGCTCGACCGGCGCCTATCTCGGCGGCTATCTCATGCTCCTGTTACTCGGGATGTTCTATCTTTCGATCGGTTGTTTCGCCTCCGTCCTGACGAAGAACCAGATCGTGGCTGCGATCATTTCCTTCGCCACCATCACACTGCTTTTCTTTCTCGGGCTGGTTTCCTTCATCCTCCTCGATATCAGTTCGGACACCCGGCAACTGCTCGGCTATTTCTCCGCGATTGAACAAATGGGGACGCTTTCCCGGGGCGAGATCGATACCCGGCCGATGGTCCTCTACCTCAGCATGACGATCGTGCTCCTGACCTTCACCTACCAGGCGTTCCAGACGCGGAAATGGAGACTCTAAGCCATGGCCGACGAGACCAGTTCGCCTAAGAAGGCGATCAAGATCCATCGTTTCCAGATCGGGTTGAACGTCATCCTGCAGGTGACCATCATTATCGTGCTCGCGGCGATGGTGAACTATCTCGGCTTCGAGCACTACCGGCGGTGGGATCTTTCGCGCGACAAAAAATACGCGCTCTCGGACAAGACAAAGAACTTTCTCGACAGCATCAAGGGCAAGGTGCGAATCACCGTGTTTTTTGGCTCGCAAGACCCGATCACCAGTGACGTGCAGAATCTGCTGACCGAATACCAGTATGCCTCGCATGGGAAGATCGACGTCGAATACGTCGACCCGGAACGCAACCTGACGAGAGCAAAGGAACTCTTCGATAAATATAAAGTGGTGACCGACGAGAGCGTGCTGATCGTCGATTACCAGGGTCGGAGCAAAACCGTTAAAGCATCGGAAATGGCCGACATGGATCAGGGTAATCCGTTGGCCGGCGAACAGCCGAAAGTCGCCGCTTTCAAGGGCGAACAGGCGATCACCGCCGCCCTCATTGACATCGTGGAGGGGAAGAAAAACATCGTCGGCTGGGTGACCGGTCACAAGGAGCCGCCCCTCAGCGGAGAGAGCCCGGTCTCGGTCCTGAAGACGTTTATCGAGAACGAGAACATCACCTTGCGGGAGCTGAACCTGTTCGAAGTGCCGGCCATCCCTGCTGATTTGAAAGCGATTGTGATCGCCGGGCCGCAGTACGATTTCTCCGATCGCGAAATGAAAATGCTGCGCGAATTCTGGAACAAGGATGGGCGGATTTTGCTTCTCCTCGATCCCGCGGCCAAGACGCCAAAGCTGCTCGCCTTTCTCGGCGAGCTCGGCGTCAAAGAGGATGACGATCGCCTGATGGCGATGGTCAAGACCGGCATCGAGGAAGTCGCACGGGTGCGGGACGTGGTCGCTCATTTTCTCAGCGACAATCCGGTCACAAAACGGCTGGCCGATGTACACGCCCCGTTCTTCGGCTCGACCAGTTCGTTAACCCTCGAGTCACAGCAGGTCGCGGCAGCCAATATTCATCTCGCACCGCTGGCCCAGGCAGAGAAGGGCTATTGGGGCGAGACGGATTATTATTCGAATGACGAGGCGCTGCTCCAATTCGATCCGGCGAAAGACAAGGGCGAGCCGCTTACGATCGCGGCTTCCGTCGAGAAGGGCGGGAGTGCCGATGAGCGCGTCCAGATCAATTCCGCGCGCCTCGTGGTGGTGGCGAATTCCACTTTCATTCAGGACAACGCCCTCACCCAGGACCAGCAGGGCCTGGACTTCGTTTCCGCCAGCGTCAACTGGCTCCTCAGCCGCGAACAAATGATCGGCATCGCGCCGAAAATTCCGCAGACGCTCACCTTTGTCCTCGATGAAAAGGCGCTGGCCAGCCTGCGCTGGATCATCCTGGTGCTGATGCCCCTGGTGCCGGCGATTTTGGGATTTGCGGTGTGGTGGCGACGGCGCGCCTAACGACTGCCCGGCATGAAAACCAGGACGACGCTCCTTCTCCTCATCCTCACCGTCGGGCTCGGCCTTTGGATCAAATATTTCGAAAGCAAGAAACCGAACACGGCCGAGGCCCAGCGCGAGGCCGGCAATGTCGTGAACTTCGATCGCGAGAAGCTCGAAGGCATCGTGATCCAGAACGGGGATGACCGCATCGAGCTCCGCCGGCAGAATGGAAAATGGCGGCTGACCGAGCCGGTGAAAGACCAGGCAGACGGAGCGGCCGTCGATAATTTGATCGGCGACATCGATACCTGGCGGAGGGACGGCACCGTGCCCGCCAAAGAGGTGACCGCGGATAAGGGGCGGATGAATGAATTCGGTCTCGTGCAGCCGAAGTTGCGGATACGGTTAATCGGGCCAAACGCGCCGCCCGAGATTCTTTTTGGCAAGGACGCCGCACTCGAGGGAAAAATGTATGTGCGCCTCGCTGATTCGAAGGATGTTATCATCGCCGCTCAGTCGGTGCGCACGGACATCTCGAAAAAGCCGGATGATTTCCGCGATCGGAAATTGACCGACCTGACGACCGCACAGGTCACCCGTACGGTTTTGAAAAGCCCGGCCGGCGAAATCGAACTGGCGAAAAAGAACGAGCACTGGGAAATCGTGAAGCCGCTGGAGGCGCGCGGCGACGACCAGAAGGTCGACGACCTGCTGGCGCAGGTGACGAACGCGCGCATCCAGGAATTCGTGGCCGATGACCGGGGCGACCTGCATACCTACGGGCTTTCCGAGCCGCGCGGTTCGATCACCATCTACGGCGCGGACGACAAGTCCGCCAGTCGGACGGGCTCGTCCCGCGGCGAGGAAGGCCGCACCCTGCAGTTGGGCGCCGTCGCGGAAAAGATGAAGGACGCTATTTACGCGCGGTTCCTGCCGCGGAATGCGGTTTATGCCCTCCCCAAAAAGACTGAAGAAATTCTAACCGTTCGGCCTAACGATTTACGGGATCGTCATCTCGTGAGGCTCGATACGAACAATCTCGACCGAATCAACCTCGAAGCGACCGGACAGCCGAAGATCGTGCTCGCCCGCAAAGATCAAAACTGGACGATCTCGAGCCGCAACAATCAGCCGGCCAACGGCGACGAAGTGCGCCGGCTGATCGACACCCTGAACGATCAGCAGGTGACCAGGTTTGTCGCCGACACGGCGTCCGAGCTGCCGAAATACGGGCTCGACCACCCGCAACTCCGATTGACCTTCAGCTCCTTCGCCTCGGAAAATACGGCGGAGACGGCGGCGGGGGAGCATCCGTTCCTGACCCTGTCGTTCGGCAAGGTTGAGGGGGACGACGTCTACGCGCGGGTCGGCGAAGAGCCTTTTATTGTTGCGGTTAATCACGAGCTTCTCGGGCAGGTCTGGATCGAGCCGACGCAATGGCAGGAACTGTCCGTCTTCAAGTTCGCGCCTAACGAGATTCATCGCATCTCCCGCATGACCAACCACGAAGAATCGCTCGTCCGGAGCGGTCCGCAGAGTTGGCAATGGAGCAAAGGCGAAGGCGCGATGGATAACGCCGACCTTCAGTCGCTCCTCAACACGCTCGCCTCCTTGCGCGCCGTGCGCTGGGTGGGCGCGACAAACCCGGCGCAGGGTTTCGACAAGCCGACGTTGGTCCTGATCTTCACCACGTCGCCCGACGACAAGGCAACGCACAAACTGACCATCGGCCATCGCACCGACGATGCGATGTGGTTCGCGAAGGTCGACGGACGGGACGGGACTTTCGTCGTGAGCGACCCGGATTTTGGCGCATTTAAATTGCCCCTGACGAAGGCGACCGCTGCCTCGCCCACGCCCGTGGCAACACCGATTGGTCGCGTCCCAAGTTCGGCCACCGCAGCGCCATCACCCGGTGAGTAATCAGGCCGACGCGCAGTAGATCGTGACTATGCCACCCGAGAGCGGCTGGGCATTGGCGGCGCGGAAGCCACTCGCCCTCATCAATTCACACATCGCCGGGCCGCTCGGAAACTTCTCGATCGACGCGCCCAGATAATCGTAGGCCTGTTTTTCGCCCGTCACGAGCCCGGCGAGCCACGGTAAACAGCGGTGCAGGTAAAACCGATATATGGGCCGCAAGAATCCTCGCGGAAGCGAAAAATCGAGGACCAACAAATGTCCTCCCGGCACCAGCACACGCGCCATCTCGGCCAGCGCCGCTCTCCAGTCCGCCATGTTGCGAAGCCCGAACGCGACCGTCACGACCTCGAAGCGTGCCGCGGGGAACGGAAGGTGAAGCGCGTCCGCCACGATGGTTCGGGTCAGGCCCTTGGCACGCGCCGTCGCCAGCATTTCCGCGCAAAAATCGGCCCCAGTGATTTCCGCCTGCGGCAACTTTTGAGCGATCGTTAGGGCGAGATCCCCACTGCCCGTCGCGAGATCAAGCACCCGCCGCGGATTCCAGCCGCGCACGATCTCGGACGCGCGATCGCGCCACCAAAAATCGAGGCCGCCACTGAGCAGGTGATTCGCCAGGTCGTAGCGGCGCGCGACGCGCCCAAACATCGCACGGACCTTCTCCGGATCACGATCGACGAGGTTCGAAATCGGAAGATGGTTCACGTTCCCTGTTCTAGCGGCGGTTCGCGGCGATCGCCAATTTTTCTGCTCCGGAGCGACGCTTCCGCACGTCCCCACGGCACTTCCCGGGGCGAAAGATCGAAGACGTGCGGCAGCACGTCGCTCCGGGAAGCTAATCGAAGGGCGGCTCGCTCTTGTCCTCGTCGCGCGGGACCAGTTTGTTCTTCGCGATGATGCGCGCGCAGGTGTTCCAGCGGAGCAACGCATCGTCGTTCCCCGGCGGCCGGATCGCCTCGGCTTTTTCGTAAAACTCCATCGCTTCGCGCAAGACGTGATAGGCGTAGTGATGCGCGCCAGGCGTGCCTTGCGCGAGCTTCGCCTTGGCCCGCCGCTCGGCCAGAATGCCCATGTAGTAGGCGCGTTCGTAATCGCCTTTCACCCGGGCCAGCAATTGGCCGGCCTGCGCGTCGCTCACGCCGTAACCTTTGCTGAAGCGATCGGTCAGCGCGAGGAGGAGCGTAATGATCGCCTCCTGATTTTCCGGCTCCGCGTGGAGAACATCGAGGCAGATACTTTCCGCCTCGGCCGGTTCGTTGAGCAGGCGATAGCGCTCCGCCTTTTCCAGGGCGGCGGGGATCGCTTCCCGCGAAAGGTGCTTCAGGTCAGACATGGTCGGGTTCGTGAGGCGAGGAAGAAGATACGCGCTGACTCCGGCGCCGCACAATCTTCCAGAGCCAGCCTAACGGATCATAATAATCGTCCACCACGCGTTCCTTCAAGGGAATGATCGCGTTGTCGGTGATGTGGATGCTCTCGGGACAAACCTTGGTGCAGCACTTGGTGATATTGCAGTAGCCGATCCCCTGCGTCGCGCGCAATTCCTCGAGCCGATCCTCCGTGTCGAGCGGGTGCATCTCGAGCGCCGCAACGTAAATCAAAAAACGCGGCCCGATGAACTCGTCGTACTTGCGATGATCGCGCAACACATGGCAGACATCCTGGCAAAGAAAACACTCGATGCATTTCCGGAATTCCTGGACGCGGTCGATCTCCTCCTGCTGCATTCGCCAGGTCCCGTCCGGCGCATCGGGCGGGCGCGGCTTGAACTTCCTGATCTTTTTCTTCACCCGAAAATTCCAGGAGACATCCGTGATCAAATCCTTAAGCAAAGGAAACGCCTTGATCGGCTCGACGGTGACCGGCTTGTCCAGCGGCAATTCGCTTAACCGGGTCATGCACATGAGGCGAGGCATCCCGTTGACCTCGGCTGAACAGGAACCGCACTTGCCTGCTTTGCAATTCCAGCGGCAGGCGAGGTCGTTCGCTTCCGTCGCCTGAATGTGATGGATGGCGTCGAGCACGACCGTGCCTTCGGAGACGCCAGTTTCGTAATCGCGAAACTCCCCGCCCGCGGCGTTTCCCCGCCAGATTCTGAAGGTGGCGGTTTTCATATGAGCGCGGGTTGCACTGGCCCGGGTAGCGCACGCGTCTCACGTGCTGGTTGCGGCGTTCCGCCGCAATGAACTTTGTCAGCCAACTCTTTTCGAAATGAACGTCGCCAAAAGGCAATCGCCAGCGGAATGAAAAGTTCGTCGCGGTGAAACATCGCGACCGGCACGCGAGACGCGTGCGCTACCCAGGCAAGATTACCTGCGTTCATCCCATCTCCTCGATCACGCGTTTCAATTCCTCCCGCATTTCGGGAATCGGATCGCGCCGAATCCGCATCCCGCCGTCTTCGCCTTTCCAGACAATCGTGTTCACGTTTCCAAACTCCGCGCTTTTCTCGGGGTAATCCTCGCGAAATTGCGCGCCGCGGCTTTCCTTCCGTTCGAGGGCGGCGCGCGTGATGGCTTCGGACACCGTGAGCAGGTTCTGCAGGTCGAGCGCCGTATGCCAGCCGGGATTGAAGTCGCGATGGCCGGTCACGCCGACCTCCCTGGCTCGTTCCCACAACACTTTTAAATGCTCGAGAGCGGACTGCATTTCGCTTTCCTCCCGCACAATCCCGACATTGTGCTGCATCATCTCCTGCAAATCCCGCTGCACGGTGTAGGGATTGTCCTGGTCGCGATTCGCGAATGGCTGAAGCGCCTCGGCCTCCAGCTTTTTCACGATCGCCTCGTCGATCTCGCCTAACGACTGACCCTGGGCGAATTTCGCGGCGAACTCGCCGGCCCGCTGGCCAAAGACCAAAAGATCGGAGAGCGAATTGCCGCCGAGCCGGTTCGCGCCGTTGATCCCTGCGGCGCATTCGCCGGCCGCAAAGAGCCCCGGCACACTGGACATCTGCGTGTCGCCATCGACCCGCACACCGCCCATGATGTAGTGCGTGGTCGGCCCGACCTCCATCGGCTCGCGCGTGATGTCCACGTCGCCCAGTTGTTTGAACTGATGATACATGCTCGGCAGCTTGCGCTTAATGTGTTCCTCCGCGTTCGGCAGCCGTTTCTTGATCCAGGAAATGTCGAGATAGACCCCCCCATGCGGCGTTCCGCGTCCTTCCTTGATCTCTCGCACAATGCAGCGGGCCACGTGATCGCGGGTCAGCAATTCCGGCGGGCGGCGCGCCTCTTTGTCGCCTTGCGTGTAGCGCCAGCCTTCTTCTTCGTTGTCGGCCGTCTGCGCTTTGTAGTTCTCCGGAATGAAGTCGAACATGAAACGCTGGCCATCGTTGTTGGTCAAAATTCCGCCTTCGCCGCGCACGCCTTCGGTCACGAGCATCCCGCGCACACTCGGCGGCCAGACCATCCCGGTGGGATGAAACTGGATGTATTCCATGTCGATGAGCTCCGCACCTGCGTGATAGGCGAGGGCGTGGCCATCACCGGTGCAGTCCCAACTGTTGCTCGTGATTTTGTATGCTTTGCCGATCCCCCCGGTAGCGAGGATGATCGCGTTCGCTCGAAAAATCCGGAACCGGCCGCGCTCGCGATCGTAGCCGAACGCGCCGCTGATACGTGCCCCGTCCTTCAGCAGAGCGAGGACACAAACCTCCATGTGGACATCGATCCCCTGATGAATCCCGTGGTCCTGCAGGGTGCGAATCATCTCCAGGCCGGTCCGATCCCCGACATGCGCGAGGCGCGGATACTTATGGCCGCCAAAATTTCTTTGCAGAATCCGGCCATCCTTGGTGCGATCGAAAACGGCGCCCCAGGCCTCGAGTTCGCGCACCCGCTCGGGCGCCTCCCGGGCATGCAACTCCGCCATCCGCCAATTGTTCACGTACTGACCGCCGCGCATCGTGTCGGCGAAATGCACCTTCCAGTTATCGCGGTCATCCACGTTGGCGAGCGCGGCCGCGATCCCGCCCTCGGCCATCACGGTGTGCGCTTTCCCGAGCAGACACTTCGAAACCATGCCGACCGAGACGCCGGCCGCGGAAGCTTCAATTGCCGCGCGCAAACCGGCCCCGCCCGTGCCGATGACCAGAACGTCGTGCGTGAAAGTTTCGTAGTCGGGCATGCGGCGCGAAGCTTAAAAAAATCGGAGATCGTGCCACACGCCCACGGCGCAAAGTCGGACGTAGACGTCGGAGAACGCGACCCAGAACAAACTCATCCAGGCCCAGAGCATGTGCCGTCGATTCAAACAACTGACGCAGGCATAACCGCGATAGCACGCCGGTGCTTTCGAAAACTGATCCAGGAATCCGCCGACGAGATGACGCAGGGAGTGGCAGCCAAAAGTGTAACCTCCGAGCAAAACCACATTCACCGCCAGCACCAGCGTGCCGACACCCATTCCGAAGGAAGTTCGGCCGGTCGCGGGATCGATGAACCACAGCGCTTCCCAAACATCGTGTGCGAGCACGAGGATGAAAAGGAGCGCGAGGTAGAGAAAATAACGGTGCACATTCTGCATGATGAGCGGGAAGGAGCGCTCACCGAGATACGTGCTGCGCGGCTCGCCGACGGTGCAGGCCGGCGGATCCGCCCAGAAAGCCTTGTAGTAGGCGCCGCGGTAGTAATAACAGGTGAGACGAAAACCACCCGGCGCCCAGAGCACAAGAAGCGAGGGAGAAAAAATGAGCCAGGCAGGCCACCAAACTGGTTTCGCGCCAAACCAGCTGTGCGGCGAGGCGCCAAAAATCTCCGGCGAATAAAATGGGGAAAGATAGGGCCCGAAATAATAATTGCGGCCCTGCAGCGCCGCCCAGGTCGAGTAAACCACGAACGCTCCCAGGCCAAGAAAAACGACGAGCGGCTGCGCCCACCAGATATCGGCCCGCATCGTCTGGCCAAACGAGCGGCGGGAAAGAGTTAATTCTGCTTGTGTCATCGCGGCGAACTCTCGGTTCGCTCGGTTAGATAACGACGGTGCGAGGGGTTGACAAGAATTTCCCCGATCCTCCTGGTCTTCAATGCTTCCCCGCAGCGGGTGCGAGCGAGGCCACAATCTGGTCGAAGCGCGGATCGCCCCGCACCGGGTCCCAAAATGGATGCAGGCGAAGCTGCCCGTAACTCACGTCGCTCGGGATCGCCGCGGCGCGTTTCAACTGCTCGATGGCCTGGTCGGTCTCGCCCGTCCATGCATAAGTCACGGCCAGATATTCGATCGCGAGCGCGCCATTGATCGAATCTTTGTCGAGCGGCAGCAGATCGACCGCGCGCCGGCCTTCCCGAATCGCGTCGTCCTTGCGCCCAAGTGCGGCGTCGATCATGGCCAGCACACAAAGCGACTGACCCTGATCCGGCGCCTCCCGTAAACTTCGCTCGACCTCTTCGCGGGCGGCGACGAAAGCCGCGCGTTCCCCGGTCGCATCGCCCCGCACGCGCGCAACCAGAGCCCGACACCACGGACGCGAAAAAAGAACGCCTTCGTTGTTATAACCTTCCTCCCTCATCGCGGCCACGGCACGATCCGCGGTGTCGGGTTCGCGTTCGCAAAGGGACAGGAAAAGCCATTCGTCGGCCAGACCGGCGGCGGCTTCCGGGTTGGCCGTCACGATCTTCTCGATGGTGGAGTGCAGGGGCCTGGGATCGGCGCGCTGATGCAGATCGATCCCGGCCCGGGCTACCCGCAGACTCATATCGCCCGGCCGAATTTTGAGCGCGCGGTCGAGGAGACCGGCGGCATCGGCATAGCGCCGCAACAATTGATAACTAACGGCGAGCTGCTGCAGGATGTAGGTGTCGCGCGGGTCGAGATCGAGGGCATGCGCAAGATTCCACGTCGAGGCATCCCACCGACCCTGCCGGCGATCGATAAACCCGGCCAGTTCGAAAATCAGCGGTTCGTTAGGCAGAGAAACGCGGGCGATTTCGAGCTCTTGCCGCGCCTCGTCGTAGGCCAGAAACCCGCAGTAAAGATGCTCCGCCAAGGCGAGATGCGTTTCGCCGGCATCGGGCCGCAAGCGCTGCGCGGCCTTGATCGCGGCATCGGCCAGGGCGAGGCGCGCCGGCGTGTGATCGGGTCCGGTGAGATAAATCTGGTCGTGCGCCCGGGCGAGTCGAGAATATGCGAGGAAATAATTCGGATCACGGGCGACCGCCTTTTCCAGCAGGTCCACGGCCTTAAGAAGATTTTCGGTCCCTTGCGCGTTGAAAAGCGGGCCTGACATCAGGGCATTCGCGCGGAGGTAAAGATCGTGCGCGACCGGGTCGGAGGTCGGTTGCACTTCCATCGCGGCCTTTTCCTGCGGCGAGAGTTTGCTCCGCAACTGCGCGACGATGGTTTCCGCAAGGTCGCTCTCGAGAGCAAACACGTTGGCCAGGTCGCGGTCGTAATGTTCCGCCCAAAGATGTGCGTCGGTCCGCGCGTCGATTAATTGGGCGCTGACCCGCACGCGATTGCCGACACGCTGCACCGTTCCCTCGACCACGTGCGCCGCGCCCAATTCGCGGCCGATATCGCGCAGATTGCGTTCCGCACCGCTGCGATACTGCATGGTGGAAGTCCGGCTGATCACCTTGAGATCGGAAACCTTCGCCAGGTCGGTGAGAATTTCGTCGTGCACGCCCTCGGCGAAGTGCGCGTTCTCGTCATCGTCGGAGAGATTGTCGAAGGGAAGTACGGCCACGCTTTTCTCCGGGATCACTGAGGACCGATCAGTGTCCGGCGGTTTCCTCCAGGGATGCCACACCGCGTAACCGGCGACCGCAACGCCCGCCACCAACAGGCCTGTCACGCCGAGAACCAAAAGCCGGCGGTAATCCGTCGCCTGACCCGCGCCATCGTCGGTTGTTCGCCGCAAGCCGCCATGACTCACTTCGAAAACCCAGCCCAGGACGAGCGCGACCGGAAAGCCCAGCGCGACCAGGACGAGAAAGGCCTGCATCGTCCAATCCGGGGCGTGGAAAGCCGGAAACACCGTCCCAACCAGCTGAATGGTGGCCGAAGCGCCGATTACATAGGCCAGCGCCACGCGATAAACGCGTCGCCGCTTGAGCTCCTGAAAGAAAGTCCTCATCCCGACTCTTCTGACTCAGTTTCCTATACCGGCAGAGGCGGAATATCGCTCGTTTTCTTCCGAACCCGAAACGGGTTTTGGAATTGGCAGATCAGGTCCGGCCCGAAAGCGGCCAGGTTGAGCACGATCATGATGAGGGCGAAGAGATAAAGACCCATCGTGAGGCCAATCGAGATGTGCATGCCCAGGATCCCGGTCAACCAAACCGCCCGCGTCCTTCTCATCCAGATGAACACCGGATAACCGGTCTCCAGCAGGCAAACCAGAATCCCGATAGCAGGCAGCAGGTATTCGAAGCGCATGAGCAGTCCCGGTGGCACGAGATCAAACGGCGGCCGGGTCAGTGCGCGCCAGACGCTGTTTCCATTCCACCAATCGGCGCCGAGGCTTTTGGAGATGCCGCTGAAAAAATAGATCACACAGAGGTGGAGCTGCAAAACGCGGCGATGAAAGCCCAACCGCTCCGGATTTATCCTCCGCCTCTTTCGAAGCCGCGAATCGAGCGACCATGGGTCGGGCAGGGGGGCGATCATCAAATAAAACAAACCGATCGTCGTAAAGTTGTCGACTCCGTAGGCGAAGAAAGCCCCGCTTTTAACGCTGCAGAGATACAAAAACCAGCTCACGCCTGCCGCTAATCGGGAGCTCCATCCTGTGATTAATAAAAGCCCACTCACGACCAAACTCACCCAGACGAGCGAGAGGGTAGTGGCCTCCGTGAGACCAACGTGCTTGGCGACAAAAACCAGCCATCCCAGCCTGGGAGTGTAGAAGTTTTCGCCGGAGAAAGCCGCTTCGACCAGCGCCCGAGTGATTAAGCCGTAGCCTCTCGCGCCGTAAAGATCACTCCAATCTGCGCGCAATGATACTGCATAGAGGATGATCTGAAACCCGAGACCAACACGAAGCAAGCTAAGCCAGCAACCGGAGTCAGGTGGGAAGAGAAACGTCCCAAGCCATTGCCATTTTCTGGCCATCTCAGTTTAAGGCAGAACCGGAGGGCGAGTCTTAGGATGAAATCGGAAGTCGTAAGCAAACAACGCCCGGTAAGAAATTCTCTTCCCCGCTCGATACTCATCGGCATTGACGAGGTTTGCCACTCCCAAGACCGCTCGAATCAACGTCGCGTCGGGATGTTCCCGGCGGACAGACTCTGCGAGGCTTCTGAGCAATGCTTCGCGGAGGGGCAGATAGTGAATTACCTGGAGGTAATCGAGCAGGGCTGAGACCCGGCCACCCGCCGCGGATCCGCCCACCACGGGAAGGTCGTATTCCACTCGGCCGTCAGGATAATGCAGCTCGAAGACCAGTTTGCAGTTGCCGGGAATAACCGGAGCGAAATAACTGTAACCAACCTCGATTCCACTGCAGTTTGCAT
>DATMNS010000253.1:0-9942 GCA_035568735.1 Chthoniobacterales bacterium
CTTCGTCGGATGACGCGCGCAAAATTCTCCGCCGGCATGAGGTGCAGCGGTTCCTGGCTGGCGTTCCGGTACCGGCTGAAGCGTTCTGCTTCACGCTGAATCGGATGCCGTCGCAAGCGCCTAGATTTCTGCCACTTGCCAGGTAAAATGGGGCCTGCGAGGCGTCTCAAATGCGAAATTTACGTTAAAAATCGTTGCCTTTGTCTTTCGTAAACGTTGACATTAACAATTCCGCCTCCTAATAATGCTGCGTGTTAAAAAAATTTATCCCACAGAAGCCCGCGCCGCCGGCCGAGATCTCTTTGCCCGGCTCGACTTATGCTGAGGACAATCACTTTCCTTCTCATCGAGAAGAAGCACCGAAATCACCAACCATGACCGAGCACCAAAAATATATGGCCGAACATTCTGGCAAAGACGTCCTCTCGAGTGATGTCGAGATCAAAGGAAGCATCAAATTTCAAAAGGAGTTGCTGATCGACGGCAAAGTCGAAGGGGAAATCAATTCCGATGGCGTGTTGACGATCGGCGAGAACGCCGACATTCACGGCGAGATCAAGACCAAGTCGATCACCGTCTATGGAAAAGTGCACGGCAACATCACGGTCGGCGAACGCTGCGAATTGAAATCGCGCTGCACGCTCCAGGGCGACCTGAAAGCGGCCCGCCTGGTGATCGAGGAAGGCGCCACTTTTATCGGCAAATCCGAAGTGACCAGCGGGAAGTCGGTGGCCGGCTCCAACAGCGCTGGAAGCCGTCCCGAGATCGTGCGTAATGATGAGTCGCCGGCACCCTCGAAAGCGGCCTTCGCGAGTCGTTCCTAACGAGTAGCCACGCGGTAAGTCTGTGGCCAAGTCGCCTGCCAAGCTCAGCGTGGAATGTCCACACTGCGGCTTCAAGCAGATGGAATATGCCGCAGCGAAGAACACGCTTTGCCGGCAATGCGGCAAACATTTCGTCGTCGTCACCCAGCGGGTTGAGCCGAAACCGAACCTCGAGCTCGGCGGGGTCGTCGCCGCACAATCCTTGCTCCGGCGTTTCGAGGGCCTCTGGAAACGGCCACGCATCAACTCCGTCGCGTGTTTCGATTGCGGCGCGGCGCAGGAACTGAACTCCGCCGCGACCTCCACGATTTGTCCCTCGTGCAGCGTTCACATGGACCTGCGCGATTACAAAATTAACGCTGTCTTCAGTCGGGCCATTCGCACCCACGGCGAGGTGCACGTTACCTCCTCGGGAGACCTTAGCAGCAGCAGTGTCATCTGCCGCTCGGCCCTCATCGAGGGCAAACTGCGCGGCAGTCTGCACTGCCTCGAAAAGGTGGAATTTCGGGCGCCGGCCAAGGTCCAGGGCAAATTGACCGCGCCACTAGTCGTGATCGGGAAAAAAGCGGACGTCCAATTTTTTCGCCAATTGCAGGTCGGATCGATCGAGATTCGCGGGCGAATGTCCGGTGAGATCGTCGCCCAAACGCTGGTCACGATCCGAAGCACGGGCTCGCTCGACGGCAACGTCGTGGCCCGCTCGATCAACGTGGAAAAAGGCGGAACGTTCTCCGGCCTCTTGGTCATCGGCCAAAAAACGTGGGAACAGGCGGAAATGCTGCTGCCGGTCGTCGAAGGAACGAAACCGCGCACTCCGGGCAATTCGCGTCGCCCGCCTCCGCACCCCTTCGGCTTGCCGGCGACCTCCTAGTTTGCGGCGAATGCAAAAACTGCTTCCGCGCAGTCCTTACGAGCGGCTGGGTGGTTACGTCCATTTGCCACGCTTGATCGACAAGGCGCGCCTACACCGCCAGGGGTTGCTCGACGGCTACAACTACAAAACCGTCGGCTTTGACAAACATCTCCTCGCCTTCCTCAAAATCGATCCGGACGCCTTCGAGAAAACGGCGAACGAGCTGGACGATGACGCGGCGATTTTGGACTGGGTTCGCAGGACGGGCGTGCAGCATTCGCCGGCGGAGATCGCGCAATGGAACCAGGCGATGATTGCGCGCCATCCCGACACCGCGGTGAAGAACGCGCGCTTTCTCCATTTTTTGAAGGAAGCCGGCGGCGAAGGTCGCAAGGACATTCGAACCTACTTCGACCTCATCGAGTTCGACGAAGGCCGGCTGAAGGATTGAATGTGGGAGGGGCCTCTGCGCCCCGATCCGTTGTGGCACCCTTCGCCGATCGGGGCGCAAAGGCCCCTCCCACATTCGGCGTTACTTCGCGAATTGCGCGAAGATCTGGTTCGCTTCTTCCAGCGTCTCTTTGCTCCCGATGTCGTACCAGGTCCCCTTGATTTGATACGTCTTCACCGGCCGCCGCGGGTAGAGCCATTGGATAAAACGACCGGGCTGATCGGGATTGTTGCCCGCGGCAATGTAGGTGGTGAAAAGCTCGAGGGTTTCCGGCGAGAAATAATAAAGGGCGATTCCCGTCAAAGTGCTCTCGGGCTTTTCCGGCTTCTCTTCGAAGTGCGTGATGATACCGGCGGCGTCCGTCTGGATGCTGGCGTATTTCTTGATCGCCTCGAGGTCGCCGACGTCGTAGGTCGCGAGCGTCGCGGCCGAGCCGCGCGCCCGCGCGGCAAAATCGGCCAGCGGCTCGCTAAATAAATTGTCGCCCGCCACCACAATGAGCGGCGCGCTCGTTAGCTCTTCCCGATCGATGACGAGGCGAATGTCGCCGATGGCGCCGAGTTTATCGGCGTCGCTCCGCGAACCATCGTTCACGATCTTGAAGGTCAGCTTTGGTTGCGCCAGCGCGTAGCGGTCGGCCCAGGCTTGAAAATCCTGGGCGAATTTGTCGTTCGTCACCACGTAGATTGTCTCGAGATCAGGGATCGGGGCGAGATTATCGAGCACCCACTCGATCATCGGTTTGCCCGCCACTTCGAGCAGCGGCTTGGCTTTGTTTTCCGTTAGGGGATAAAGGCGGGTGGCGTAGCCGGCGGCAAGAATGAGGACGTTCATATGAAAGTGGCAGCGGAAGGTAAACGCATCGGTCGTTTCGGCAAAACGGCGCCCCGCCCCGGCCCATCGTTAGGCGGGCGCGAGCGTGGCCTCGTGCAGTTGCCGCTGCACCTGTTCGATCCGTTTCGTCTCCGTGATCTTTCCGCGGGTCGTCGCGTCGGTCACGTAAAAGGTGTCGATCGCGGCACCTTTCTCGGTGCTGATACGCGAGAGGGTGATGTAGACATTGTTCCGCGCCAGGCAGGCGACGAGATCGTAAAGCAGGCCGAGCCGGTCGGGCGTCTCCACCTGGATCAAGGTGCAGCTGGGATGGCTCTCGTTGCCGATCGTGATGCGCGTCGGGAAATCGAGCTCCGGCGCGCGCACGGCGGTCTCGCGGACGCCGGCGAGGAGCGGCGCGAAATTGAAGCGCTCGGTCTGCAGGGCGGTGCGCAGGGTCGATTCCACGGTGACGATCTCACGCGCGTCGGTCACCGGACCAAGCTTTTCGTTTCGCACCCGGAAAACATCGAGCACCAGATTGTCGCCGCGGATGAAAATATCCGCGCTCAGGATATTCAGAGAGGCGACGGCCAACGCGCCCGCGATGCTGGCCAAAAGATGCTGGCGGTCCCAGGTGCAGATCGAGACCACGCTATGGCCCTGCTCCGGGAGCGCTTCCCAGCGGAGGGCCGGGGCGAAGGAAGGCTCGTCTTCCAGGTAAATCCTGCGCCAAAGCGTGCGAAACAGAGCGAGGTGCGCCACGATTTCTTCCGCGCGAAAGGTCCGGAAATAATTGTCCGGCATGTAATCGAAGTGCGCTTCGATCTCATCGGCAAAATCGGGTGCGAGTTGGTCGGCGACGGCATTGCGGAGACGGTCGCGCTCGATTTTGCCCTGGGCAATGAATCCCTCCTGGTCCTGCAGGTAACGCGCAGTGGCGTGGTAAAGATGCCAGACGAGCGATTCCTTCCAATCCGACCAGGTGTCAGTCGTGCCCTGGCCATCGGCGAGGGTGAGCAACATGAGGGCGTCGAGATTCGCCTTCGACTTCACGATATTCGCGAACTCGATGATGGTTACGGGGTCATCGACATTTCGCTGCTGCGCGATGGTCGAGAGGGTGACGTGATGATCGACCAGGAGGACGAGCGAGCGGCGTTGCTCGGAAGAGAGTTGGAGCCGCGCGGCGACTCCCTGGGCGAAGAGGGCGCTCGCCTCGGAATGTGGCCGCGCCCCGACTCCTTTACCGGTGTCGTGCAAGAGCAGGGCAAGATACAGAACATACGGATCGGCCATCGCCTCGAACAGTTTGCGGTAGGGCTGCAGTTTCGGGTTCTCGGTATCCCGCAACGCATCGAGTTTCTCGAGGCAGACGAGCGTGTGTTCATCCGCGGTATAACGATGAAAATATTCGTGCTGCACGAGGCAGGTGAGCGGCCCAAACTCGGGGAGATAACGACCGAGGAAATCGACCTCGTGCATCATCCGGAGAATGCGCGCCACTTCGCCCTTGCGGCGAAGAATACGCGCGAAAATCTCCCGTGGCGCCTTCCCATAACGAAACTCGCGCGTGACCAGACCAAGGCGTCGGCTGAGGAGATCGGTCAACTCGGCGCTCAGCTCAAGCTTGCGCTCCTGCACGTGCTCAAACGCTTTCAGCAACTGCTCCGGTTGCCGGGTGAAGAGCTCCGGATCGGAGACGTGCAGTTGTCCTCCGCGGCTGAAGAAGTTTTCGAAGTGTTCCTCGCGCGGCTTGCGCCGGGGAAGGAGCGGAAAGAAAAGCCGCCGCGTCGTCGTGGCCGTCCCGGTGGCGAAGCGTTCCGTCAGTCGCTCGGTAAGACGGAAAATATTCCGCGTGTGCGCATAATAATCCTTCATGAACGCCTCGCTCCGGGCGACCGGCGTTTTTTGGGCGTAACCGAGCCGGCGCGCAATCTCCGGTTGCAGGCTCAGGTGCAGGACATCGGTGGTGCGCTCATTGGTGTAGTGCAGCTGCGTTCTCACCCGCAGCAAGAAATCATAGGCGAGATCGATCCGGCGGCCGTCGCCGGCGCTTAGCCAGTCTTTCCCGACCAGATGTGTGGTCGTTAGGGCGCCTTCCTTGAAGTAGGTGATCCAGAGAAGATTTTGATAATCGCGCAGGCCGCCGCAGCCCCGCTTCACGTTCGGCTCCTGGAGATAAATATTGTTGGCAAATTTTTGGTGGCGTTCCGTCTGATCGGCCATGCGCCCCGCGATGTATTCCTTCTCGTGTCCCTGCACACAATCGGCCCGGAAGCGCGTGCGGAAGCGCTGGAAAAGCGCCGCGTCGCCTGCCAGGTGCCGGGCCTCGAGCATCGCGGTTTTGGTCAGCATTTCGCGATTGGCCTGCGCGACCGCCTCGCGCACCGAGCGGGTGGAGTGCCCGACTTTGAGGCCGATGTCCCAGAGGAAATAAAGAACCTGCTCGACCGTGTGAGCGAGCGATGCCGGCACCTCGTCGCCGGTATGCGGGTGGAGAAACATGACGTCGATGTCGCTCCCCGGGTTGAGTTCGCCGCGGCCGTAACCGCCGAGCGCGAGCAGACTCACCGGGACAACTTTCGCCCCGTTCCCTTCCTCCGCCGAAGCGCTCGCCGCCGCAAAAAGATGGCGCAGCAGGACATCGATGAGCGAAGCGCGGCTCGCGCAGACCTCGCGTCCGCCGCCCCCGGCCTGGTGCCGCAGGCGCAGGCGGTGATTTTCGATCTTGAGAAACTTCTGGTAGAGCGGGAGGAGATGCGGCGGCGCGGCGTCGCGCGCAGGGGCGAGTTCGCGCTCCGCGTGTTGCAAAACTTTATCCTGATGATCGGACACGGGAGGGAATCTAAGTTCGAAATCCGAATGTCGAAATCCGAAACAACGGATTGCAGGGCGGGCGCTCCGTCTGCCTGAGAAAGTCATCGGGCAGCAGGCCAGGGCAGGCGGCGCGCCCGCCTTACAACTGGATCGCGTAGCGCTTCATTTTGTTGTAGAGCGTCGGCCGCTGGATGCCGAGCAACTCGGCGGCTTTCTTTTTGTTGCCGTGACATTGGGCCAGCGCGTCGAGGATGGCGTTGCGCTCCATGTCGTTTAGGCTCCGCGCCGGGCTCTGCGCCTGTTGGGCGGCCCGCTCGGTTTTTTGCAACACCACCGGCAGCCGCACCTCGGCGGGTAATTCCTTGACCGTAATCTGGTCCTGCCGCGCGAGGACGACCGCATACTCGATCGCGTTTTGCAGCTCGCGCACGTTTCCCGGCCATCCGTACTCGAGTAGTTTCTGGAATGCTTCCGGAGAGATCGCCGGCTCCGCTTTCCCGAGCTGGAGCGCGAAGCGTTTCACGAACGAGGCGACCAGCGGCGGGATGTCCTCCCTCCGTTCGCGCAGCGGGGGCAGCTCGATCTGGAAAGTGTTCAATCGATAGTAGAGATCGGAGCGGAGCCGGTTCTCCGCGAGCGCCTGGTGCACCGGGCGATTGGTCGCGGCCACCACCCGGAAATCCGCTCGCAACGTCTTCGTGCTGCCTAACGGGCGAAATTCCCGCTCCTGTAAAACGCGCAGAAATCGGGTCTGCAAATCCGCCGGCATCTCGGAAATCTCGTCGAGAAAAAGCGTGCTTCCTTCGGCTTCCGCGATCATCCCGCGGAAATCACTCGTCGCGCCGGTGAAGGCGCCTTTCATGTAGCCGAAGAGTTCGCCCTCGATCATCGCCTGCGGGAAAGCCGCGCAATTCAATTTCACCATCGCTTTTTCGGCGCGACGGCTCCGGCCGTGAATCACATTGGCGATCACTTCCTTGCCCACCCCGCTCTCGCCGGTGATGAGGACGTTGGCCTCGGACGGCGCCATCGCCGAAATCAGTTCATCGATTTCCTGCATCACCTTGCTCTTGAAAACCGGCGCAAGGCGCGTCTCGGCCTGCGCGAGCCGCTTCTTTAATCGCTGGGTGGTGGCGCGCAGCTCGATCGTCTCGCGGAGGAGCGATTGCTTCTCGAGCGCTTTCTCGACCAGACTGAGCAGCTCTTCCGGCGCATACGGCTTGCTGATGAAATGAAACGCCCCGCGCTTGATCGACTCGATCGCGTTGTTCAACGAATCGTGCGCGCTCAGAATGATGACCTGCGTGTCGGGAGAGTCGGCTTTGATTTGCTCGAGCATCTGCAGGCCGTCGGCGTCCGGCAGTTGCAGGTCGAGCAGGACCAGCGCCGGCGCGGTGCTCTGGAGTAAACGCATCCCGGTGGATGCATTCGCGGCCATCTCGGCCTGATAACCATGCCGGCCAAGCAACGCTTCGAGCGTCATCAGGATGGGACGCTCGTCGTCAATGATCAGAATGCGGCGGTTCTCCGTGGTCATCGAAAATCTCCCGGCCGGCGGCGCGACAGTCTAGGAAACAAGCAGGGGCAGAGAGACGGTCGTCCGCAGGACCGAGCCGGCCGGATCAAATTGGGCGCGAAGATTGCCATGGTGCGCCTCGAAAATACTGCGCGCACGGAAGAGGCCAAGACCATAATGCCCATTCCGCATCTGTCGGAACGGGCGCCCGCCCCAGTTTTCCGTCGTGCCGTCGAACTTCGTCTTCGGTTCGCAGAGGGTAAACTCGACCGTTTGATCGCTCCGGCCCGCCGCAAAAACGAGCGCGCCTTCCGCCCGGTCATGGGTGCCGGCGTTGGTCAGGAGTTCGACGAACGCTTCCTGCAAAAGTTGCGGATCAATTTCCAGGGCTTCGCCGCCTAACGAAATCTGCCACTCGATCGTGGCCGATCGTTCCGGTTGATCGAGCGCGAGTTTGGCGCGCAGATCTTCGATAAATTCCACCGCCGGATAGCGCATCAGGTTCGGCTCGATCGCCGCCAGCGAGTGCGCAAGCCGGTGCAGGTGCGCGCCCAACTCGCCCGTCATTTCACGCAGTCGTTTGATCTCGTTCTTTAATTCCGGCCCTTCGGCAATTTCACCCAGGAACGCCGCGTGCAGTTCGACCGCGTTGAGGTAGTTGCGCAGATCGTGATTCAGCTGGCCGATGAACTTTGTCACCTCCGTCCACGAAATGTTCGGGTCCGCTTGCGCCATGAAAGAGCCCCGAGCGTTGCCGGTTCGCGGGCGGAACGAATCTAGGCGCTGAGTCACGGTCCGCTAGTTGATCCGCGAAAATTTTTCGCTGCCGGGCCCCTCGCCCCCGGCCTGAAGCGACGAATCGTTGGCCGCGAGGTGGCGCAGGACGTGGTAAACATCCTCCGGATCCGCGCCAATCGCCTGCGCGATTCCGTCGGCCGTGATGCCGGTCGCGGAAAGTTGCGCGCGGACCTTCGGCTGCAATTGCAGGATCCGCGTCGCCGCCTTTTTTCCGGCCTCCACGCCGGGTTGATGATAGGCGTTCACGTTCACGAGCGATCCGTAGAACCCGACCGCGCGCTCATAAAGCGCGATCAATGCGCCGACCTGAAAGGCATCCACCTGCGGAATGCTGAGGGTAATCGAGTCGCGCCCGTTCTCATACAGTGCGGCGCGCGTGCCGCGCAGGAAGCCCTGCAAATAATCACCGCTCGTGACGCCTTCCTCGACTTCGAACCGGCCGACCGCGCGATCCTGGCGCGCCTCGATGAAGGTGGCGAAAAAATTCGGCACGCCGTCCCGCAATTGCTGCACGTAGGCGTGTTGATCGGTCGAGCCTTTGTTTCCGTAAACGGCAATTCCCTGGTGGACAACCTGGCCCGCGAGATCCTTCTCTTTGCCTAACGACTCCATGACGAGCTGCTGGAGGTACTTGCTGAAGAGCGCGAGCCGGTCTTTGTAGGGCAGGATGACCATGTCTTTTTGTCCGCGGCCGTCGCCGGCATAAAACCACATCAGCGCGAGCAGCATGGCCGCGTTGGTCGCGCGCTCCGGCTGGCGCGTGTGCGCATCCATCGCCGCCGCGCCCTTTAGAAAATCGTCGATCGCAAAACCCTCCAGCGCCGCGGGCACCAACCCGACGGCGCTCATCACCGAGGTGCGGCCGCCGACCCAATCGTGCATCGGAAAGCGCGCCAGCCAGCCGGCCTTTTCTGCGACTTTATCGAGTTCGCTCCCGACGCCCGTCACCGCCACGGCGTGCTTGGGAAATTGCAACCCGGCTTTCGTGAAAGCCGCGGCCGCCTCCAGCATCCCGTTGCGCGTTTCTTTCGTGCCCCCGGATTTCGAGATCACGACGGCAAGCGTTTGCGCCAACCCAGTGCCGATTTTCTCGAGCACCCGGTCGAAGCCATCGGGATCGGTGTTGTCGAAAAAGAAAATATCCATCGGATCGCGTGTCGCACCGAGGGCTTCGGCGATGAACTGCGGTCCAAGCGCGGAGCCGCCGATTCCGACCAGCAGAACGTGAGTGAAGCGCTCGCCCCGTTCGTTTGCCACCTGGCCACCGTGGACGGCACCCGCGAACTGTTTGATGCGCGCGTTGGTTTCAACGATATCGGCGCGCAACTGTTCGTTAGGCGAGAGCGCCGGATTGCGCAGCCAGTAGTGCCCGACCATGCGGCCTTCGTCGGGATTGGCGATGCCGCCGTCCTCGAGCGCGCGCATCGCGGCGAAGGCTTGCTCGACCCTGGGCTGCATCTTCTCGAGGAAGCCATCGGGAAACCGCATCCGGCTGATGTCGAGGGAGAAGCCGAGGTCGTCGTAGCGCAGGTAGTATTCCTGGAATCGCTGCCAGAGAGAATTCGCGGGCATAGGGGAGCTTAACCAACAATCAAATTGTAGGGCAAGCGCTCCGCTTGCCGAGAATAAAGACAGGGCAGGCGAAGCGCCCGCCCTACAATGCCTAATCCTTCTCTTTCCGCCCTTCTTCGCGCTCCTTGTCCTCGTGGTCGCTTTGCTTGTCTTCGTCCCAGCCAATCTTGCGGCCCTTATTTTGCTCTTCGAGCCAGGCCATCAGCGGCTGGAAATAATCGACCATCGCGCGCGTGGAGAGATCTTCGCCCGTCGCTTCCTTCAGCACTTTTCGCCAGTCTTCGGTGCCGCCCTT